>NZ_JBZYAO010000001.1:0-268688 GCF_059820445.1 Paenibacillus sp. sgz302190 | reverse complement strand
CCCCCCCCCCCCCCCCCCCCCGCGTTGCCAAGCAAATGCGCTTCCCTGACAGGAGGGCCCTTCAACCGCCTGATGTTTGCACGCCAAGCAGATAGTGCTGCCTCCCGGCGTGCCGCTTTTGCAGCAGTCTGACTTTCCGGCACGCAAAAAAAAGCTTCAACCTGGCAGATTTTTCTGCGCGGTTGAAGCTTTTTCAAGCTACTCTTTCACGGAGCCGAGCGTAATTCCGTGAACGAAATATCGCTGGATGAACGGGTACAGAATAAGAATCGGCACCATTGAAATAATGATTTTGGCCGAGTTGAACGTCCGGTTGGATACGGCTAAAGCTTCGGCTAATTGCTCGGGGGACATTCCGGGCATCGTGCTTCCCGTCAATTGCACGAACAACGTTTGAATATACGTCTGCAGCGGATAATGCTCCGGTTTGTTCATCAGCACCAGCCCGTCGAAAAAGGCGTTCCAATGATGCACGATGCTGAACAGCGTGACGGTTGCGATCGCCGGCAGCGACAGCGGCACGTACAGGCGGAACATCGTGTACCACGGTCCTGCGCCGTCGATCGCTGCGGCTTCGGAGAGTTCCTTCGGCAAACCGCGAAAAAAGTTCATCAGCAAAATGACGTTAAACACGTTGACTCCGGTCGGAAGCACGAGCGCCCAGATAGTATCGATCAACCCTAACTGCTTGATCGTCATAAACCACGGCACAATTCCGCCGTTGAACAGCATTGTAAAGACGAGAATCCACATATACACATTGCGCATGCGGAATTCCGCCGTTTCCTTCGATAGCGCGTAAGCCATTAAAACGGTCAGCACGAAGTTGATCGCCCCGCCGAGCGCAACCCTGTTCACGGAGTTTACGAACGAGTTGTAAAATTGGCTGTCGTTCAGCACTTTCGTGTAACTGGACCCCGTCGCCTGCACAGGCCACAAAATAACCTGCCCTGCGTCAGCCGCCGCTTTGCTGCTAAAGGATACGGCCAGCGTATGCAAAATAGGAAAAAGGCATATGAGCGAAACGAGGATCAGAATCGCCAGGATGGCCCCGTCTGCGATCCGGTTGCGAATACTGTTACTGCCCACCATAGGCTATCGCCTCCCCGCTAAAATATTCGATAATTGGCAAATCGTCCGGCAAGCACATAAGACACGACGATCAGAATAAAGCTGACAGCCGATTTAAACAGCCCGACAGCCGTCGCCAGACTGTATTGAAGGTCGACAAGGCCTGCACGGTATACGTAGGTATCAATAATATCCGAAGACTGGTACACAACAGGATTGTACATATTGAAAATTTGATCGAAGTTGGCGTTCATCACGTTCCCCAGCGCCAATGTAGCGAGCAAAATAACCGTCGTCCGGAGCCCCGGCAGCGTAACGTGCCACAGCTGCTTCCAGCGGCCGGCGCCGTCGATCCCCGCCGCTTCGTACAAAGCGGGATTAATGGATGTCAAGGCGGCCAAATAGATGATCGTATTGAAGCCGAATTCTTTCCACACGTCGGTTCCGACCAGAATGACCGGGAACCAGGTATTGCTTCCGAAAAACATGATCTTCTTCATGCCCAGCAAGCCGAGCATTTGATTGACGATGCCGTCCAGGGAAAAAATATAGAAAAAGATCGTTGCCAGCAGTACCCATGACATAAAGTGAGGCAAATATACGATTGTTTGTATCCACTTTTTGGCGCTTCTTATCCTGACCTCGTTCAACAGCAGCGCAAACACGACGGGCACGATCAGGTTGGCGATAATTTTGGCAACGGCCAGTACGATCGTATTCGTTAAAAATTGCTTGCTGTCCGGCAGTTGAAACATATACACGAAATTATCGAAGCCGACCCATTCGGAATGGAAAATGCCCCGTGAAGGCTTAAAATTTTGAAAAGCCATGACCGCCCCTAACATCGGCACGATGCTGAAGACAGCCAGCAGAATCATACCGGGCAGCAGCATGAGATGGTAATGCAGCTCATTGCGATTCATTTTCATCGGATGATCTCACCGCTTTCCGCTTGCTTGATTGGATCGGGGCCCCTGCAGCTACCCTACAGCCGGGAGCCCCTGCCTGACTTGCGATTATTTGGACTTCGCCGACGCTGCGACTTCCTTCGTAATTTCATCGCCGCCAAGCGATTTCCAGCGCGTGACAAAATCGTCGAACGAATCTACGGACTGCTGATTCATAATAATTTTCAGGAACGTTTCGTTTTCCAGCTTCTCAAGCGTCGACCATTTCGTTTCCATCGTGCGGGTCGTGCCGTAAAATACGCTGTACACTTTATCCATCGGCTTCTTGACCGCATCGCCGCCGACCAGGAAGGCGTAGGACGCTTTCCACGCGTTGATGTCTTTTTTCGGATTTTCTTTATCTTTCATGGCAAAATCATAAAGCTGCTTCGTGTCCTGATCCAATGTTTTCGGGTCAAGCCCGCCAGCCATCGCTTTTTGCACGTTGTCGCTGCGCTTCACGATCGCGTCCGCAAAGTCCAGCAGCAGATCGAAAGGATAGTAATTGCGGCTGTGCACGCCGGTTTGCGATTCGTAATCCGTCAGTTTTTTCGTCTGTTCGGCGTTCGGATCCTGGTTGCGTTCCAGACGGGTGAACACGTTCAGTTCCTTGACGACGGCTTCCGGGGTTTTGTAGCCTTTGCGCACAACGATGTAGCGGTCCGTTACCGGAGCCATGTGGGTGACGTACTTGCCGTTTGCATCCGTCGGAGCCAGCAGCGGAATCCATTCCGCTTTCGTATCGTTCGTTACGGCATCGCCGAGCGGGAAGTAAGGCGCCCACCATGGGCCGAAGAACATGCCGGCTTTGTTGGAGACGATCAGCTCCGTCGATTGCTTGCGCAGCGCGAATTCCTGATCGATCAGCCCGTCTTTATACCAGGACTGCAATTTGGCGAGCGCCTGTTTGTTTTCCGGCGTGATCGATCCGTAGACGACATTGCCGTCCTTGTCTTTAATCCAGTTTTTCGGAAAAGCATGGAACGAATCGAACACCGCATCGAAGCCGCTGCTGTTCGGCTTTTGCCCCCAGACGACGGTTTTGTCCCCGGTTATTCCGACCGTATCCGCTTTGCCGTTGCCGTCAGGGTCCTGCTCCTTGAACGCCCTGGCGACTTTTTCGACATCGTCAATCGTCTTCGGCTCGGGCAAATTCAGCTTTTGCAGCCAGTCTTTGCGAATCCACAGCAAGTTCGGCGAATCGGCGTCGATGGCGACATTGGGCAATCCGAGCAGCTTGCCGTTAAATGTGGCGTCCTCCAGCGCTTTGCCGCCCGTGGACTGATAAATATCTTTGACCAGCTTGGACGCATATTTGTTATAGACATCCGTCAAATCCGCCAGCATGTCGTTATCGGCCAATTTGCGGAGCTGGTTGCGGTCTACGACCAATGCGTCCGGCAAATCGCTGCTGGCCATCGCCAGATTCACCTTTTGCGTATACGGATCGGTGCCGGGGGACCCGCCTTTCGCTTCCCAGGTGTGCACAACCTTAATATTGGTCAAGCTCTCCAGATAGCGGGATACGGGATTGTTGTCGTTGGTGTCTCCGGAGGCCAGCTTGTTCGTCTCAGGAAGCGTAAAGCCGATATTCAGCGTGACCGGCTGATCGTATTTTTGATAGGCCAGTTGTTCATTTGTTTCGGAGGTCGTTGCCGCTTTGCCGGAATTGGCGTCGCCGTTGGCCGTGCCGGGGCTCTTCCCGCTATCGGGCGCACTGCTGCATGCAGTGGCGAGCAGTGCCGCGGATACGAAGGCTGTAAACACTTTCAAAGTAACTTTCATCGTAATCCCCCTTGTTTGTATGTCGAATGCTTACACCGTTATTGTATAGGAATCCTGGCAAAGACCGGGAGAGAAAGCCGTTGCCCAGGCTCGTGCGGCTGTCTTGAGATTTCGGACGAATTTCTACCGGCATTAAACCAAATTCGTACCCCGGGCTTTGGAAACGCGGAATTCCGTAGGCAGCAGGCCGTTTTTGGCGCGAAACATTTTGCTGAAATATTTGTCGTCTTCAAAGCCGACGCGGGCCGCGATCTCATAAACGGGATCATCGGTGCCGAGCAGCAGCTCTTCCGCTTTGCGCAAACGCAAATCCCTCAGCACATGGCCGAACGAATCTCCGGCAAAACGCTTGAAGCATTGGCTGAAATAGCTTCGGCTCATGTTGACATGGAGCGCGACGCTTTCCTGGCTCAGCCGATCGCCGTCGCCAAGCCGGCTTGTCATATACAGCATCGCTTTCAGCAGGCTGCTCATCACTTCCCTGGACAGCTCAAGCTCGTTCGATCTGCGCATCACCTCGTGCGCCATTTCCCGGAACCAGCGCTTCCACTCCGCCCATGACGCTATCCGGCTTGCTTCCGCAAGCAGATGCGGCGCTTCCGTATGCCAGTGAAACCATTCCTTCCATTCGGTTACAATCCCGCGGGCCAGCAGCCGGATATCCCGTTCCCCGGGACGGACGGCTTCGATATGCGCCACGAAAGACTCCCACTCGTCCCGGTACAAAGCCCATCTCAGCTCCAAAGCCGCTTGAGCCCGCATCCCCCAGCTTTCATCCGGCTGCGCCTTGGAGACTGCGTCCAATTCGGTGGCCGATACGCCGGCATAAGCAGAACCCGGCTTCCATTCGTAAAATAGCCAAGCCCGGATTTGCCCGGCAAGCTTGTCCCGCATGGCTGACAATGAGTCCGGCGCAAGACCGGTCAGATGGAGAGCCCGCCCGCCCCCGCCGGACAAGTGCAGCTTGCGGAGCTTCTCTCCTACGTCGCCGCCGCCCCGCTGCTGGCGCAGCGGGATCAACCAGACGGGGCGATCCGCTTCCCCCGCCTCCTGCAGCTCGCCGAAAGCGTGGCGCAGCGCTTCTTTTTGCCCGGCCGGCGAATCCTCGGCCGGAACGAACGCCAGCGCTTCCTGCACCGGTGCCGCTGCCGAGGCGGATTCGCCGGCATTCCAGGCGATCGATTGGCGGATCCGCTCCTCCGTGCGGATGCGCTCGACAATCCGGTTCATCACCTCGTCGATGCTGTCCATCTCGATCAATGTTTTCACGATGTAATCGATGGCACCGAGGCGCAGCGCTTCCTGCACGTAATCGAACTCATGATGGCACGTCAGCACAACCGTCCAAACGTGAGGATATTGGCGCCGCAGCTCAGCAATCAGCTCAAAACCCGACATGCCCGGCATCGTAATATCGGTGATCAGCAAGTCTACTTCCAATTGACTCAGCAGTTCCAACGCGCCTCTCGCATGGCCCGCCTCGCCGACGATCGTCATTCCGTAAGACTGCCAATCGATCAGGGAAATAAATCCTTTCCGCACAAGTTTCTCGTCGTCGACTACAATCGTTCTAATCATCCAGCTCCTCCTTATTTTTCACGGGAATATCGATCGTCACCGTCGTGCCTTCGTCAACCCGGCTGTCAATCGAAAATTGCGCTTCATCGCCAAAATATTTCCGGATCAGCCGGTGCACGTACGAAATGCCGATGCCGAGCCCGCGCGGTCCTGCCGTTTCATCCTCGACCAGCAAGCGCTGCACCGCCTCTTCGCTCATACCCGACCCGTTATCCGTAATCTGAACGCGCACCCTTCCCGGCTTCAGCCACCGCACCGCCGTTTCAATGCGGGCCTCCCGGTCGCCGGAACCGTGATAGATCGCATTTTCCACGAGCGGCTGGAGAATGAACCTCGGGACCAGCACCTGGCCGACACCCTGCTCCGCCTCGACGGTAAAGCCAAAATCGTGATCGTACCGGAGCTTTTGCAGTTCCATATAATTGTTCAGAGCTTCAATCTCATCATCCATCGTCACAATGATGCTCTGCTTGCCCATGTTGTAATGAAGCACCTTGACCAACAGGGAAACGAGCTTGTCAATCTCCTTCTGCCCGTTCATTCTGGCCAGCCACTGCACGGAATTAAGCGTATTGTGAAGAAAATGGGGATTGATTTGCGTGAGCAGCTTCTCGATCTCCAATTGGCTTTTCCGCTTCTCGTTTTGCTGGACTTCGACTATGAGCCGGTTGATCTGTTCCTTCATGACCTGAAAATTTTCGAGCAGAAAATCGAACTCCGCAACCTGCGTCATCTGCACCGGCATATCGCGGTTTTCCACCATGGATACGATTTCACGGTTCAGCTTGCGCATCGGGCGGTAAATCATGCGCCATATGAAATAAGCCAGCAGCAGGGCGAATACCAAGGTGCCTACTCCGAAAAGCGCGGTCCGCAGCAGCCACCTGTCGATTTCGCTGTTAAACGTCGTTTTTTTAACGAGCGTCACCAGTTTCCAGCCCTGCGCGCTCTCGTGCTGAAACATCAGGTAGCCCCCGTACTCATGCTGCGATTGCAGCGCCTGGAGAAGCTTCGCTTCGCCGGCTTCGTCCGTTATCGCTGCATTTTCCATATAAGTAATTTTGCCCGACTGGTTGACAAGCAAATGTGCAACTTCCATGCCGTAAGCGCGTTGATTCAAAATATTGCGAAACAAATTGTAATTCGTTTCCAAATAAATATACAGCTCGCGCTTGTCGGATGTGGCAACGCTGCGGAAAGCTGAAAACACCATATTGCTGCTCCCGCTGTAGACGGTTTTATGGGGACCGGCATAAGAAGCTCCGTTGTAATCCGTGAAATGCGGCAAACGTCCGGGATCAAAAGCCTTGTTCACACTCAAATTCTCGAACATAATAGGATTGGAGGCGTTAGGCGCATAATAAAACGTAAGTCCGAGATACGGATTCGTAAAATTGACCAAAATCACTTTCTTTTGCATGTTTTCCATCAGTTGGGCTTTTTTATAAGTGTCCTTCTCGTCCATATAAGCTTGCACCTCGCTTACGATTTTATCGTCGAGCGCAAACTGCTTGGATGCAAAGTCCAGATTGTTGAGCGTATTTTCCAGGGCCACCCCCTCCTGGTTCAAGCTCGCTTGAATGCCGGACTGTATTTTATTTTTTAAAATGGAGTACGTTGACGAATACGTCATAATCCCAAACAGCGTTAAAGGCAAAATCGAGGCGGCCAGCACGCTGAGCACCAGACTCCGCCGCACGGAATTTTGCGACCATTGAAAAAGCACGTTTGTAAACCCTCTCATTTTAACTGCTCCCCGCTGCAAAAATACAAACGGCTGACGCGATTACCAGCGAATCGTCAACCGTTGTTTGTCTCATAATGTATTAAACCTCTTCGGGTTTGGCTAGTCAAGCCGCTGCATGAAAATGAATTTTTGCCGCCTATCAGCTATCTTTGACTGCCGGAAATAGTGTAAAATGCAATATAGACTCAAAAATATCGTTGATTCATTAGGAGATGCCAAAATGTCACATGAAGAAATTCTTTTAACCCCCGAGGGACTGCAGCAATTAGAGCTTGAACTTGAAGAGCTCAAAACCGTAAAGCGCAAAGAATTGGCGGCCCGCATAAAAACAGCTATCAGCTACGGCGATTTAAAAGAAAACAGCGAATATCATTCCGCCAAAGATGAGCAAGCTTTTATGGAAACCAGAATCCTTACGCTGGAAAAAATGCTGAAAGTAGCCCGCGTGGCTGACATCGGCGACACATCCGCCGTTCACGTCGGTTCCATCGTCATACTGAACGATTTGGAGTTTTCCGAAAAAGTGGAATACCGGATCGTCGGGCCTTCCGAAGCGAACGTTCCTGAAAACAAAATTTCATACGAAAGCCCTCTGGGAAAATCGCTCCTCGGCAAATCTGTAGGCGACATCATCACCGTCAACGCGCCTGTAGGCGAAATTAAGTATGAACTGCTTGAAATCAGAGCGGCGAATTAATGACGGGGTAAAAAAAAGAAAAGTCAGTATGCGCTTTCCGCGCAACTGACTTTTCTTCAAAATAAAGGAAACCCTATCCCTATAGGTTCCCCATGTAAACTATTTTATTGCTATGTGAACCTCAATTTCTCCATTCGGATCATATTTTTCAAAATCGTATGTATACGCTCTCTCCAGTGTACCTGTGCTCTCACGTTCCCATATCTTTTTCCAAGTGCTTATAACCCCATCTTCTTTTGTTGCGTCCACGTTAAAGATTTCATATTTCGCGTTAATCGGCACTTCCAGTGAAGGCTCGCTGTTGCTATCTTCTATAGCAATGCTTAGCGAATAATCGCCCTTGTAGTCACTCTCGTAATCATGATAGACACCGTAGATCATCATATCTCGATTATTTAGACGATTAAAAGCCTCTTTCCACAATCCTCCAATCTTTTGCAGCAAAAGATCATCATTAAAATTATTAGTTCGTAAACTATTAATGATTGTTAATTTCACAAGTTTTCTTCCTTTCAAATTTACTGAATCGAATGTATGTTCTCACAATAAGTATATCAAGAATTTGGACAGGCATCAACTATTACCGTTCGGCTACGAATGAAGTTCACTTACATAATCGTGGTAAGCATCCGCCAACGTTTTTATGCCGGCCTCGATGCTTTCCGCGCTGACGTAGCTGAAGCAAACTCTCGCATAATTCAAGCCCTCCGCAGCGATATGAAAACTCCTCCCGTCCACAAAGCTGACGCCCCGTTCCTCGGCAAATCGCAAAAACTGGCTCGCATTGAACCGTTCTTCAAACTTGAGCCATATAAAAAAACCGCCCTGCGGCAAATGAAATCCGACATAACTGCCCAAATGCCTCCGGATGGCGCCGGCCATCACGTCCCGCTGGCTGTGGTAATGATCGACCAGCCGCTTCAAATGCGCTTCAAAATCAATGTTATCCAGCAGCATGCCGACAATCTCTTGCGTGAAAACGCCTACGCTGCCTCCCAAGAGCAGCAGTCTTGTTTTGTCGATAATGGTTTTGTCGGCGATAATCCAGCCCAGACGAACGCCAGGCGCGATAATTTTGGAAAAAGTGCCGAAATAAATGACCCGCTGCGGCGATAACGTGTACAGCGGCTGGTTGTATTCGCCTGTGAAATTCAGCTCCATATACGCATCGTCTTCCAAAATCCAGAAATTATACTCCTCCGCGAGCTTAACCAAATGCTTTCTCCGCTCTAGAGACATCGTAACCCCGCTCGGATTATGGAACGTCGGCATCGTATACAACAGCTTGGGAATCGGCTTGTTATGCAGCTTCGCTTGCTTCAGCGCCTCTTCGACCGCATCCACGCGAAGCCCGTTCTCATCGATCGGAAAAGAAGTGATGTTCGCCTCAGCGACGCGAAACGCCTGAAGCGCCCCGAAAAACGAAGGGGCTTCCACCCAAACATGGTCGCCGGGATCGATAATCGCATTCGTCGCAATCGAAATGCCTTGCGTGGCGCCGTAGGTGACCAAAATGTTTTCGTTCTCCGCCTGAATGCCGTGCTTGCGGGCGCGATTTTTGATCCACGCCAATATTTTGCCGGGACCTTCCCCGCCGGAATATTGCAGCGCCTTTCTTCCCTGCAAAGCTATGGCTTTCGAGGCTGCCTTTTCCAGTTCGTCGATTGGAAACAGATCCGGCGCCGCAAATCCGAACGACAAATGGACATGGCCCGGCTTCGTAACGGTCGTGCTGCCGATGGACGGCGTGGCGGGAACGCGTTTGGCAAAAGTTAATGACTCCAGCACATTGGACATGAGAAAGACCTGCCTTTTTCGCAAATTAAAAAGAAGCCAGGGCAGCCTGCGTGCAAAGCACTGCGGCCATCCCTAGCTTCCAGATTACCAGTCAGCTAAATTACAAGTATCATACTTGATTTGTTTTCTCATGTCTAATCGAAAACTTCTATTCAAACCGGCTTTGGATAGAAATTACTGCGGGCGCTTGGTGAACACCTGGAAAGTGACGCCGAACTTGTCCGTCACCATACCGTATGCAGGGCTGAAATGGATTTCGCCGAGCGGGATGTTAACTTGGCCGTTTTGCCGCAGCGCATCATACAACTGCCTGGAATGGTCCGCTTCGTCCACCACAATGCAGATGTTCACCTGCGCTCCCTTTGGATAAGCTTGGCCTGTTAGCGTATCGGAAACCATAAGCTCCGCTTCCCCGATTTTCAGCACGGAGTGGGCCACACGGTTTTTGGCTTCCGCGGGTATAGGGACTTGAGGGTCCTCCGGGCCCTCCCCAAACGTCTGTTTAAAAACGACCTTGGCACCCAGCGATTTTTCATAAAACTCAATAGCTTCGTGGGCATTTCCGTCCAGCATAATAAATGGGACCATTTGCATAATCATCGTCCGACAACTCCTTAAGTTCGTTTTTTTACCGGATGCATCCGGTTGTTCTACTTCTCCATTCTAGCTTATAATAGTGACAAGAACTGTCATAAACTAAAAAACGGAGCCGGCAGTACGGAGGAGCGGAATAGCCCCCATTGATCGATTGTAATTATTTGTATGCTCGTGGAGAACTATACACTTGAACCGCTGCGCGGACAGTGTAAAAAAGGCTGCACACCCGCAGCACAAAAAAGCCGCGTTCAATTTTCGACCAAGGTGATGTCATTATGGAAAAACATGCAATCAGGGAACGATTCAAGTTTTTGAATTTGACTTACGAATCCGTACATTTGGGAGTTTTGCTGGCTATCGTCGGAGGATTTCTGGATGCCTATACTTATATAGGCAGGGACGGGGTTTTTGCTACTGCGCAGACGGGGAATATGGTGCTGCTGGGAGCTGGGCTAGCCAAGGGCGAGTGGGCTCAGGCTTTGCTGCACGTACCGCCTATCATCGCGTTCGTATTGGGAGTGGTAGTGGCCGAGACGCTCAAGCATCCTCGTATCGTACAATTGCTGCGAGACGCGTCCCGGGCCGTGCTGCTTCTGGAGATTGTCGTGCTTGCGATTGTCGGTCTGCTGCCGCCGAGTGTGCCGAATATGGCGGTTTCGATCATTATCGCTTTTGTCGCGTCGGTTCAAATTTCATCGTTCACGAAGCTGATCAAATGGTCGTACAATACGACCGTTACGACCGGGAACTTGCGCACGGCGGCTCAGGCCGCATACCTGGCTATTTTCAAACATGACACGGAAGCCAGACAGCGCTGCATCGGGTTTTTCACGATCATCGCCTCGTTCTGTTTTGGAGCACTCATCAGCACTTTGGCCACTTTACAGTTGGGAGCACGGTCCATTTGGATTGCCGCGGCCGTACTTACGTATGCGTTATTGTTTTTCTCTTCCAATAGCCGGAAAAGCGTGTCAAAAGGATAAGTTCACAGCCCCGAATCAGCCTTCGGTGCGAATGATTTCCAAAGCCTGCTCCATTTTTCGTACATAGGCCTGATCCTGGTTCGAACACATGAATGATATGTCGGTGCTGCCGAGCGCATTCAACTGACCGCTGCTTTCCAATACTTGGATCAACCTTTTTACAGTGCCTGCGCTCCCGTCGATAATTTGGATATGCCCGGGCAAAAGACCGCTTAACAGGCGTTTATAAAAAGGATAATGCGTGCAGCCGAGAACGACTGTGCCGTATGCGCTCAGGTCAAACCCGGAAAGCTTCGCTTTAAAATAATCCTCGACCGTGCGACTGTCGAAATTCAGGCGCTCGCACAACTCGACCAGCTCCGGAAGCGGCAAGGAATCCACGATGCCCTTGTCGTCCGTGCGAGAAATCAGCTGGGCGTAATTCGATTGGCTGAGCGTTAGCTGAGTGGCGAACACCAGCACTCTTTTCCCGCTGGAGCGGTTCATTTCGACCGCCGGTTTGACTGCCGGCTCCATGCCGATGATCGGAATATCGTATGCGCTTCTCAATTCCGCGGCAGCTATGCTTGTGGCGGTGTTGCAAGCGATGACAAGAGCTTTCACGTCTTCTTTGATGATCGTATCCACCGCGTTTTTTACGTGCCGTTTGACCTCGTCCCGCGATTTCGTTCCATAAGGAACGTGGAGCGTATCCGCAAAATATAAAAATTGTTCTTTCGGCAGCTGCTTGACCGCCTCGTGCAATACCGTTATGCCGCCGAGTCCCGAGTCAAAAAAAGCTATTCTCATTGCTTTCACCTTATTATCTAAATTTTGCCTTTGTCTGGCGCTGTTCATTGCAGTACTACTATCTTATATGCATTTGGCGCATCTGTCGAATATGGAATGAACATGAGATAAACCTCTATCGAGGTCTTTCGAAGATGAGCGACCGCGTTTAGAGGTAGGTTTATTCGCCAACAAGAATGTGTTCTACACGCTTTAGCGCTGTAAAGAACTTAAACATTCTTATGTGGTAAAAAGGCTGCTCCCGGGCAGCAGTCGCTGTTCAGGGGCAGCCATCGATATATGCAACGCTATGGCGTTTTGAAGGATTGGATCGCTTGATTCAGCTTGCCGGCAGCTTCAGGGTTGTCAGCAAGCGGCTTGTTCGAGCGAATGGATTGAACGATGCGGTTCAGCAGTTGCTCCGGCATCTCTATGTCGGGCGAAGTGGCCGTAAACGCCGCAATCAGGTTCAATCCGGGCACTACAAAAATTCGCGGTCCTCCCGATCCCGCTGCATAAAACGTTTCGTACGCCGTCCCGCTGCCTTCGGGCAGCCCTTGGACCAAAGGCTTCGTCCACCACAAATAGCCGTACCCTCCCTGCGTTCCGTCGCCATAATTATGTACCACTCGTTTGGTCAGCGACTCCCGGACCCACGATTTGGGAGCGATCGTCGCCCCGTCCCACCGGCCTTCATTCAAATACAGCAAGCCCAACTTGGCCATGTCGCGGACCGTCAACGCCATCGCCCATGCCCCGATGGTGTATCCTTGCGGATCATCGTTCCATTTGACATTCGCAATGCCGAGCGGCGCAAACAAACGTCTTTTCGCATAGTCGAACAACGATTCACCCGTCGCTTTGTGCACAATTGCCGACAACAGATGCGCGTCTCCGTTGCTGTAGTTGAATATCGTACCGGGCCTGTGGCGGGAAGGACGCTCCAAAATGTTTTGAATCCAGTTCGGCGAATACATCATATCGACTGAAGCTTGATCGTTTTCGTTGCTCCATTCCAGCCCCGAGGTCATATATAACAAATGTTTGATCATAATTTCGGCCTTCAACGGATCGCCCGCCAGCTCGGGAAAAAACTCCGCAAGCGTCTGGTCGACGCTTTTCAGCTTGCGCTCGGCAAGAGCGATGCCCGTAAGCAGGGACGTAATGCTTTTCGTTACCGAACGCACATCTTGCGGGACGTCGGCTTGGGTGCCGGCATCGTACGCTTCCGCCACCAGCCACCCGTTGCGCACAATGACTAAACTGTGCACGTTCCGGGTGCGAAATTCCTCGAGCGCATCGGCGATCGCGGCCGCATCCATCCCCTGCGCCTCCGGCGCCGACGTTCTCCAGCCCTCGGTCGGCCAGTAATGACTCTTGTTGGCGCCGGCTTCCGCAAGGCCGGCTGCTTTCGTCAGCGATTTGTTGGCAAGGCTTATATAGTTTTTGTGTCCGCCCTCTGCAGCGACTGCAAGAGACAGGTCCGTTCCATGTCCGATACGTCTTTTCTTTTTGTTCCCCATACCCTCGTACCCTTCTAATTGTAAAATTATTCTACTTTATATAGGCATCTTACTCTTGAGATATGAATTAATTGTGATCTAAACCTTAAAGGAACATAAAAATTAGATGAAAATAACATTAAAATTTTAACATTTCGTCCGAAATGAGAACAACTTGAGGCTGTACTGTGAAAGCTGATTTTCTGGAAATGTCTGCGTAAATGCAGCAAAAAGACGACTCCGATTCATGTTCTGAACGAGAAGTCGTCTTTTTTGCAAGTTTGAATATTTTCTTAAGGCAATCTCCCAAAATGAACCGCTTCCATCGAAACCGGCTGATCATAACCAGTCCCCAGAGCTAACGCATCATTAGCGGCACGCAGAAAGCCTGCAAAAGTCAGGCTGCCCGATAAAATCGTGACAAAGGGCTATGGGAAACAGTGAAGCCCTATTTTGAGGGACAGCCGCTTTTTCTGGGCGCCGCACCTCTCCTTGTGAGGTCGCGGAACTGAACAAAATCGGCAAAAGACACCACCGTGGTAGGGAAAAAACCTGCGAAAGTGCAGTTTTTTTTCTGAAATTGGCTTATTTTGGCGTAAAACCTGCAAAAGTGCAGGAATTTTCGCTAAAAGTGAACCTGAGCCCCTGTCCCCGCTGAAAAGCCTGCACAATTGCAGGAATTGTTCGTGGCCAGCGATCAAGAACGCAAATTCCTGTATTTCTGCAGGTTTTCTTCCTGCAGCCGGGCAGATTGTGGTTATCGCCTCTGACTCGGGGGTTTTTGGGCAGCCTGAAAAGTGCATGTTTTTGCTCCCAGATACGCCTGCCCGCGAATATGCAGCTTCAGCCCCATTTTTGCCGATAATTCCTGCACATTTGCAGGCTTTCGCCAAAACGAACCGTGTTCGCCGAAAATGCCTGTACTTTCGACTTTCGCAGGTTTTTCGGTACCCTGCCGAGCCGAATGGGCGGCCACTTTCAAGGAAGAAGCGCTTTGAATTCACCCGTCACTTGCTGATGTCCTTGATTTTCTTCATATGCCTCTTCGCGCTGCAAATTGAATTTTTCCATAATCGGAATGTCACTGACAGAGAACAAATACGTGTCTTCCGAAGCCGCATGTTCATGCCAAGCCCAGTTCGGCACGACGAGGAAATCGCCTTGCGACCAGTCAAACCGCGTTCCGTTGATGATCGTATGACCGGACCCTTTGAACACCTGATAAATGGTCGAGCTGGTGTGCCGGTGAGCTTTGGAACGGAAGCCGGCCGGCAATTTTTGCAGCCAAGCGGCGATGTTCGGATTAGCCGTTTGGCCATTCGACGGATTGATATATTCTACGGCGTACCCGTCATAAGCATCCGGCTCAAAGCGGCACAAGCTTTCAATGGCTGACACAGTTTGCGACCACTTGTAGCTGCCCAGGGGAGCGATTTTCGGCTTGCGGTCCGAAATCGGACGAACCATGCCTCCGGCATATCGCTGAGCCGTGTAATTATCCGGCACAGACGGCTGTTCAAGCCGTTCCGGATAGCTCTCAAAAAACGTGCCGCCAAGCGCATAAATGGTCGGAATGTCCAGAACATCCATCCAAATCATCGGCTGATCGCCGACATGGCCGTGCCCGTGCCACAGACCTGGCGGCGTGATCAGGAAATCGCCTTCTTCCATGAAAATACGCTCGCCCTGAACGATGGAATACGCCCCGCTTCCCTGCATAATGAACCGAAGCGCCCCCTGGGAATGCCGATGAGACGGCGCGGTTTCGCCCGGGAGCAACAACTGAACGGCGGCATAGAGCGTTTGGGTCGTCGAGGCCCAACCCCAAGGCTGGCGGTACGTCAATCCGGGGTTTTGGAAAAAGATGGCCCTTCTTTCCCCGCCGCGATCCGGCGTGAAAATGTCGCGCGCTTCCATAAGTTTGGTGTACAGCGTCTTCCATTTCCACAAATACGGTACGGCTTGCGGTGTCGGCTGCTTGTGCATCAAAGCCGGGATCGCGTTCCAAAGAGGGCCCAAATGATACCGCTCGATATCTTTGTTAAAATCCTGCACGATTTGACTTTGGAAAAAATCAAGTTGTTCTGCCATTGTCCAGTCCCCCTTATTTATTTGGCTGAGTTCCTTCTTCAAACGCTTTCAGGTTGCGATGAATTTGATCCAGGTGCTTGTCAAGATGTTCAACCAGGAGATGATCGACGATAAATGACATCGGTTTTGTTCCAAATCGAGGATTGCGGCTAGGCGCCTCGGCGTTGAGGTCGGCATCGCTGAGCGAACCAAGCACTTGATGCACATGCTGCTTTGTATTCGCAATACCCTCCGCAACGCTTTGTACGGTGCGGGAGCCCGCCTGATCCACGGCCGCCAAGCGCGCTTCATGCTGCAGACCGCGGCCCCATTCCGCTCCCGGGGCTTTGACCAGCCGCTCGATTTCTTGCAGCCAGTACGTCACCGCTTCTTCCACATGACACAAAATTTCCATGATGGACCATTGATCTGCCGCAGGTTTCCGGCGAATCACATCTTCCGGCAATTTTACAGTTTCGGCAATAATCCGGTCCGTCGCAGCGTGGACGTGCGCAATAGCCTCGTTCATATTCATGTTCCACTACTCCTTGTCTATGTTTTTGACCTGATTCTCAAGTACACCGACGCCGGCGATTTCAATGCGGACAACGTCTCCGCCTTTCAGGAACACCTGAGGATCGCGGGCAACACCTACCCCTCCAGGAGTGCCTGTCAAAATCACGTCTCCGGGCTCAAGGGTCATAAGATTCGACAAAAACTCCACCAAATAAGGGACCGTAAACACTAAATTCGCCGTATTCGTATGTTGGCGTTCTTCTCCGTTAACCTTGAGCACGACTTCCAGACCGGAAGCGTCATTCAGCTCATCGCGAGTCACCATCCATGGCCCCATCGGAGCGCTGCCTTCAACCGTTTTGCCTTGCAGCCATTGCAGCGTTCTTCTTTGGAGATCACGATACGTTACGTCGTTGACGATCGTATAACCGGCGACATATTGCAGCGCATCCTTTTCGGAAACGTTTCTGGCGCGCTTGCCGATGACAAAAGCGAGTTCGGCTTCATAATCAAGCTGTTCGGAGATCGGGTAGAAAGGAATATCGTCCTGAGGACCGATGATCGTATTTGCGAACTTCGCGAAGATGACAGGGTACGAAGGGAGCTCGCGGCCCATTTCCAAAATATGCTCGCGGTAATTGTGGCCGACGCAAATCATTTTTCCCGGGTTCAAAACGGGAGCCTCCAGCTTTACATCCGACACGCGATGGACGACCTTATATTTAAAATTGCCGGAGCTGTTGCGAACGAACTCGACTGCCTTCACAGCCAATTCCATACTTTGCTGCCCGCCTTGCAAAAATTCAACCATGTTGGCAGGAATAAACGCCTCGGCGATTTGCTGCGCGCGTAGCTGTCCCTCGGCTTCGAGCTGCGACAAGTAGGCATAATTCAAATCGATGACCTTGTCGTCAAGGATACAACCGATTCTCTTGTACGTTTCGTAGCTAAAACTTACTAATTTCATTTAAAATTCTCCTTTAGCAATGATTTTTTTAATAGATATTATAAATATAGAGAACTTATTTCTCTTATTATAGAATTAGAAGTGGTGTTTTTGTCAATACTGCTTTTCGTCGTAGTTCCAAAATAGGGTTGTCTATTATGAAGTTTGACACTTAGCCGAAATGGCCTTATTATCGAATTGGCGAGTGGGCATCACTAAATTGAACTCGGTTTTGGACAGGTGAGGAAAGATGGAGGATATCAAAAAAGGGACGGTTATCCAGTCCCTGCAAGTTGGACTTACGATTTTGAATTTAATTGCCAAGCATGGACAGCCCATGTCTTTTACGGACATATCCGAAAGGCTGGATATTACCAAAAGTAATTTGTACAAATATTTAAATACGTTTTGCCAAATGGGTGTATTGTACCGCGATAAGAAAAACGGTACATATATTTTGGGCAGCAAACTGATCGAATATGGGATGACTGCGGCTAATCAGGAAAATTTAGTGGACCGCGTTACCCCGTATTTGCACGAAATAACCCGGGAATGCAACGAAACGGCGCTGCTATCCGTGTGGACCGCGAACGGACCGGTGGTGGTGCAGCTTGTTAGCACAAGCCAGGGGTTTAACATCGGGGCCCAGTTGGGAACGAACCTGCCTCTTCTCTCAGCGGCGGGGAAAGTGTTTGCGGCATTTGCCGACCCGGTTTTGATCGAGGAATGGAAAAAAAGCGAGCTGCAAAAGATCCCTTTTGACCGGCGAAAAGAGATGGATAAAGAAATTGAGGTTATACAGGCGGAGAAAATCGCTTTCGCGCGGGAGCCGCTAGTTCCGTCCGTTTCCTCCGTATCCGTGCCGATTATGAATTATAAAAATCAGCTTTTAGGCGTACTGACCGTTGTCGGCTTCAATCATACGATCCCGGATCGCGCCGACGAACAATTGAGCCGGTACTTACTGAAAATGGGACAAGAACTTTCCGAAGGATTCGGGTATTCGTTATAAAAGAATCTGAGGCTGGCGACCCGGGTCAAATCGCCTGTGAAGTCTCGACAGGGCTGGGAGCTAGTGGGATAACACGCGCCGCTCCACCGGGGTAGTTCGTGGAACCGCGTAACTGGGCAGGCAGCAGCTTGGCAAAGAGAAAACCTGCAAAAGTGCAGGTTTTTTCTTCGAAATTGGTTCATTTTGGCGAAAAGCCTGCAAAAGTGCAGGTATTTTCGCTGAAAGTGAGTCTGAGTCCATGTGTTCGGCGAAAAGCCTGTACTTTTGCAGGAATTCAGCGTGGCCAGCGGTCAAGAACGAAAATTCATGTATTTTTGCAGGTTTTCTTCGTACAGCCAGGCAGATAGTGGCTATCGACTCTGATGTAGGGGTCTTGCACAGCCTGACCTGAGGCCACGCCTCAGGTCTTTTTGCGCTTCATGCATTACAGCCGGCTGACACGCCTGCCCTTCACCAAATCCACGCCTCTTCTGTCGAAGGCCAATGAACGCCATCCTCCCAAGCCAAAACGAACGATTCGTACCTGCGCTGCTCAGGACACGCATCCAGCGGGCCGAAATACCGCCCGATCGCTAACTTTTGCGACTGGTGCGCCTGCAAAGCTTTCGCTTTGACGGGCCAATAGGGCTTGGAATCAACGGTCAGTGACGCGCGGCGCCCTTGTTCCAGCAGCGGATTGGACAGGACGTAGTACAGCTTTTTAACCGAAGGGCACCTTCCCTCCAGCACTGCTTTTGTCACTATGCGCGAGATAGCCATGTGGTCCGGATGATAATTGCCCCCATCTTCAGGAAACGTAACCACAACCTGCGATTCGTGGACATGAATAAAGTCCGCCACCCGCTGCACAAACGTTTGTTCCTCTACCGTATTCAGCTTGCCATCCGGGTAGCCCAGAAACTGCAGGGCGGACAAACCGAGAATTTCGGCTGCCGTCCGCATCTCCTTCTCACGGATTGCGGCCAGTTCCTCATCGGTGGCGTGGTTGTAGGCCCCATTCTTTTTCCCTGCCTCCCCATTCGTCGCCTGCAGAAGAACGGGTTCGTTCGCCCCATCGGCAAGTTTGCGGATCAGCGCCGCACAAAGAAACGACTCATCGTCGGGATGGGCAAAAATAAACGCAACGGGCTTAGTCATTTCGGCAAGTCTCCTTTTTCATCTGCTGGTAGCAAATCTCCTTTTTATTTTAGCGCATTCCGGCTGCTATGTGTACAGCCCTGCCCGCGATGAAAATTCAAGGAATTGCTTTTCACCGTCATGGACAACCTACCAATGAAACGGGTTCAACCACAAATTCAACCGTCAAGGAGGCCGAAACCCGATGATGCTGACCGTCTTGCTTTCCGTGGCTTTCATCATCGCCGCCGTTGCATTTATTATGACCGTCGCAGTCATGCGCAAACAGCAAAACGATGAGCTGGACAAAGGAATGAACCTCACCTCGGTGCGCCATCCCTTTATAGCGAATCCGATTTTTATCGCGCTTGTGCTGTTTCCGTTTGCCGTCGTTTTGGGCGCGGCGATCTGGATGTATTATTTCCGCTGATTTGGAGGGGCAGACATGGACAGGGACAAATATTACGTATCCGTTCAATCGAGAACGATTATGCAAAATCAAGGCGACGCCGCGTACGAATTGGATATCCTCGCTACGCCCGAAGAGATTGTGATGCTTCAGGAATTGTTTGTGAACGAGGAAGATTACGATGAAGCGACTTTTTTCAGAACGCATGCGGCAGCCGTTCCTTACCATCACGATCACGACAATGACGGCCATGACGCCAGCCTGAAAGACATTTATCAAACACTGTACAACCTGGGAACGGCGGAGACGAAAGCTCATATCGAGCGCATGGGAATTTTAAGCGATTGAACATTCGCGGCTTATTTCATCCAACCGGGCGCCCACCAATTCCATTTGCCGAGCAGCTTCATTAAGGACGGTACCAAAATCATGCGGACCACCGTAGCGTCTATGAAAATAGCGGCCGCAATGCCGACGCCCAACTGCTTGACTCCGGCAACTTCTCCGAATGCGAACGGTGCTGTCACCGCAATCATAATGGCCGCGGCCGAGGTGATGATTTTGCCCGTTGAAGCCAGTCCTGTCCTTACTGCGAGGTCGTTGTCCGGCTGGCGGCGGTAGGCCTCGCAAATGCGCGATACCAGGAATACCCCGTAATCCATGCTGATGCCGAAAACGAGCCCGAAAATAAATACGGGAATCATAATGGCAATCCGGTCCGGTTCCATCCCCAAATGACCCTCCTGGAAAATCCATACAAGAATGCCAAACGAGGCTCCTATGCCGAGCAAGTTCATGACAATCGTTTTGAGTGGAATAAGAACGGAGCGGAAAGCGACAAACAGGACAACGAAATTGGAAATAAAAATAAATGCGAATACTTTCCCGATATGTTCAAAAATAGCGTCAAAAACTTCCTGCTCGTACTTCGGCTCCCCGCCAATAAGAAAAGGAATGCTTCCCGCCTTCCCCTCCTCCTCCCACTGCCTGACCCAATTGAGCGTTGCCGGCGCAGCCCGATCTCCTTTTAACATGACATGAATCAGGACGGGAATCTCCCTCACGGTAGGTCCGGACATCGCAGGCCAGCCGGGTGAAACGAGCTGCGCCCGCTGCACGTACGGGTCGCTTTCCAGTCTGCGCAGCAACGCGTCAAGCTTGCGCCGCCCGTCCTCCTGCTTCAAGAAGCGCGTGCTCTCTTGGACGGCGATATAAACCTGCGAAGTGACAGGCGAAGCAAAATGCGCTTGATACGCTTCGGCGGCCGCGCGGGAATCGTAGCCTTTCGGCAAGGAAGCGGCGTCCGGAATGGCGACCTTCATTTGGCTTAAAGGCAGGAAGCATGCGAGCAGCAGCAGCGAGGCCAGAATGGTTGATCGCGCCGGCTTTTTCATGGCGTACAGTGACAATCTGTACCAAAAGTTCGCTTTTCCCGGCCTGGCAGCGGGCCTGCTTTCCGCTTGAATCGCCGGCCATACAAACGAAAACAGCGCAGGCAGCAAAGTGAACGTCAGCAGCACCGACACGGCGAGCACCGCCATCGCGCCTAGAGCAACCGTAGCGAACATCGGCAGCGGGATAAACAATATCCCCGCTAAACCGAGAAATACGCATGCTGAGGAAAATAACACGGCCTTCCCCGCTGTACGCGCGGTGGCGAGAAACGCCTGTTCCGGAGCGGCGTGCCTTAGCTCCTCGCGAAACCGGCTGACCAGAACTAGGGCGAAATCAATGCTGAGCGCCAGGCCCACCATCGGAATGACATTCAGCACAAAATTGGAAACTTCAATCGCCGTGCCGATCCTGTACATCAGCCCCATGGTGACCGTCACTCCGATAACGCCGGCGATTACGGGAATCATCGCGGAGACGATGCCGCCAAAAGCGAGCCACAATATACAAAAAGCGGCCGGAATGCCAATCAGCTCGGCGCTCAGCAAATCGCGCCGGCTGGCCGTGTTTACATCGGCCTGCACCACGGACTTCCCGGTCACCGTCACGGTGATGGAAGACTGCTTCGGCAGCCGCCGATGAATGTCATCAAGAACCGGTTTCATTTCATACGGCTTTTGCTGAAAGCCGAGAAGCGCGTAAGCGTAATTGCCGTCAAGCATGTCCGGCTTTTCCAACGGCGACGCGGCGAAGCTCAAACCTTCGATTCCGTGAAGGCTCAGCATCGTTTGCCGGATGAACTTGCGGAATTGCTCACCGGAAACGTGCTGCTGTTTTTCAAACACAAGGATAACAGGCTCTTCGGGAATGTGGAAATTAGCGGCCAGGATGCGCTGAACCTGGGCATAGGAGCCATCCGGCCGCAAGCCGTGATCTTTCAGGACGGAAGCCAGTCTGGGGGCGTCCTGACCGACCAGCAGCAGGAGCAGCACCCACAGCACGACGATGCTTTTCGGATATCGCAGCGGCAGAACGGCAAGCTTGCGGAAGCCCATATCCGCGCTCTCCTACACATCTAACTGCCGGTTCGGATTGCTTTCTTTCAACCGGGTCCTCTGCACAAAGCCCGACGCCAGTCCCGGCGCGGCCTGCGCAAGTCCAAGCAAAACCCGCGGCATGACCGGGACGCCCAGCAGCCGGTGCACAAGCGTTCCCCACCGCAGGGGGCCCGCGAATTCCCGGCGGACGGACGCCGCGTAATCGCGCTGCCAGTCCGTGAGCGAGATCGCTCCCCGCAAAAAGCGGTCGGCATACGACGCGCACACCTCGGCCGAGCGCAGAGCCATCGACATGCCGTCGCCGCAAAGCGGCGGGATCATCGAGACTGCGTCCCCTGCGAGGGGAATCTCGTCCCACGCAAGCGGTTTGCTGCTCAGCTCAACCGGCGCAACGGCCGCCTGGGTTCCCGCAACCGGAGCGCCTTGCGCCAGCTTTTCCCGCAGCCTCGGATTGCGGCGGGCGGCAACTTCTATCATCGCCGGAATTGTTTTGTGCGCGTTGTCGGCAACGCTTCTTGCCAGCAGCGCCGCGACATTGACGAGTCCGTTCTCAACGGGTGAAATGCCCAAGTACCCGCCGGAAAAAAAATAGAGCTCGATAACCGGCTCCATGTCGATTCCGCTATAGTGGGATTTTACACCCACATAGGCATGTTTGGCGGAAGCGGCGGGCTTCCGGCCCGGCAGCCCCTTAGCGCCACACGCGGCGATGACGATCCGCGCCCGAAAGACGGCAGCCGCCTTGTGCCGGCGCGCTTCAACCGTGTACCCTGCGGCATCGGGGTACACGTTCGTTACCGTCGTCGCGGTGTGCAGCCGCACGCCCGACCTTACCGCGGCGCCGTGAAGCGCGGAGTCGAGCGCATACCGGCTCACGCCCCAGGCGGTGCCGGGCAAAGCAATGCCCAGCGGGGCGCCGCCGCCGGGGATCAGACTCGCCCGATGAATCGGGCGGGGACAAAGCGCTTCCACGGTCTCGCGCAGCCCGAGAGCCGCCAGCGTGCTTTGCGATTCCGGGGACAGAAATTCCCCGCAAACTTTATGGCGCGGAAACAGCCGGCGGTCGATCAGCACCGTCTCCCACCCTTTGTCCGCGAGAGCTTTGGCCAGGCTGCTGCCGGCAATTCCCGCGCCCAGAACCGCCGCATCGTAGTACCCGTTCATCGTCCTCAACTCCGTTGAATGAATTCACGTTTTTCGAATGACCGCCACGTATCGGAACAGCGGCCTCCAGGCATAGAACAGCTCGGCTGCGTCCAGCGCTTCTCCGAGCTTCTTCCAATCTTCGGAACGAAACCCTTTGGCTACAGACAAAGGCCCGTCATGAACAATGTACCGGTTGCCGGAAACGATTCGCGCGGTCAGCCATACCGCAAACCACGGAATCCAGTGCCGGTGTATGTCATTGATCACCACGCCTAATCGCGACGCTCGGAGCATGCTTCCCACCGCCACAGGCAGAACGCCTGCGGCAAAATGGTGCGCGAACTGCGTTCCCGTGACCACATCTGCGCACGCCGCCTCAAGCTCAAACAAATCGCGGCGCACAACCCGAACGCGCGGTTCGCTGCGAAAAAGCCGGCTGGCCTCTTCGCACGCCTCTTCCGTAATGTCTGCGAGCGTAATCCGCAGATCGATCCCGCTGCTGTCCGCCCATCTCAGAAGCTGCCGATTCACATCGCCCGACCCCGATCCGATGTCCAATATGGATAGCCGGCTCGGTTTATTCGATTCCGCCCATAATCGCCGTATCCCGTAAAGGGCGGGGCCGGCGGCGCCGAAAATCCGGTTCAGCAATCGCAGATCGCGCAATGCCTCTTGAAGCTCGGAGCCCCCTTTGGACAGGTCGTCCATCAGCTCGGGCTCCTCGGCCCGCCGCCGCAGCGGGCTAAACATGTGCGGCACCTGTCAGCCGCCTCGGGATAACTGGGCTCGGAACATAGTCGAACCAGAGCAGCTCGGCGGTAAGTCCGGGGCCGAAAGCAAGCGCGATGCCGCTGGCCGGTCCTGCGCCGCGGTTCGCCAAGTCCCGCTTCATTTGCTGCAGGACGAATAAAATCGTCGCCGAAGACATGTTGCCGTAATCGCGAAGCACCACCCGGCTGGGGCCTGCCTGCTCGTCCGCAAGTTCAAATACGTCCTGCAGCGTATCGACGATGCCCCGGCCTCCCGGATGAATTGCCCAAAGATCCGGCTTGCGCTTGCCATGCAGCAGCAGCTCCGCCTCTGCAGGAATGAATCGGCCGATCAGTTTGGGAATATGCGGCGAAAGGTATAGATCGAAACCGTAATTGCCAACCTCCCACACCATTTCGCCGGCGGAGTCCGGCAGCAGCACGGAATGCCCCTGGCCCAGCTGAAAAACGCCTCTGTGATGAGACTCAGCAGAGCCGATAATACAGGCGGAAGCTCCGTCGCCGAAAAACGATGCGCCGAACAGCGCTTCCCGCGTGCCGGAGGGCTGCATATGCAGCGTACACAGCTCCACGCAGACGACCAGTGCTTTGGCTGCCGGATCGCCGGAAACGATGTGCCCGGAAAGGGCGACGGCCTTCAATCCGGCCGCACAGCCCAAAAATTGCAGCGGAATCCGGGTCACCGTGGCGCCTAGCCCCAACTGCCGGACGAGCTCCGCATCGAGGCCCGGCAAAAACTGGCCGGTGCAGCTGACCGTAATCAGATGGCTTATCTCCGAAGCGTCCGTTCCGCTGTCCGCCATAGCTTTCCGGGCGGCTTCCAGTGCGAGCGGAACGGATTCTCTCTTATAAACTTTCATTCGTTCGGCGGTTGTCGGGACGTCATCGAACGAGTCGCGGGGCAAATACCGGCATTCGGCGGCCGATTCGAGCAGGTTCGGCTCGCACGTATACCGCGTCCGTACCCCGCACTGCTTAAAAATCCGCTTCGCCCAGCGTACGGAATCGGGGTGATTTTTCAATGCCTCGGCCAATCTGTCGGCCGTATCCGACTGATCGATACGATACGCCGGCACGGCCGTCCCTATTCCCAGGACCGCAGTGATGGGAGCTTGCTTTTCCATTTCCAACATCCATCTCCTCCCGCAATGTGCGACGTTCTCAACTGGGACAAGTGCTGCCGCTTTAACCATAACTATTCCCGTTTGCTTCTCAATATGACTGACGTCTGCCGCCGGGCAGAAATAAAGAGCCGCTCTGTAGTCAGAGCAGCCCTTCGATCCGGACGTCACGAGGATTCGACGACGGTTTGCAGCGGCTTTTTCGCCGGCCCTTCAAGCACGTCTCCTTTATAAGAAAATCTGGAGCCATGGCACGGGCAATCCCAGGAACGTTCCCCCTGGTTCCATTCGACTTCGCATCCCATATGCGTGCATGTCGTGTCTACCATATGCAGCCCGCCTTGCTGATCCCGGTACGCTCCGGCTCTCTTGCCGTTCACCCTCACGACGGCGCCTTCGTCGGGCTCCAGCTCCTGCGGCGTCCTGTGAACCATCTCCAGCTTGCCTTCGACAAGATGCTTCGCCACGTCCGCATTTTGCACGATGAACGTCTTCAAATCCGGATCGGCATGAAATCTGGCCGGTTTGAAAAGATCGCGGTACGGGCTCCCTATGCCCGTTATCTCCTTTTCCAGCAGCAGCGCCGCCGCAGTTCCCGTAGTCATGCCCCATTTCTTGTAGCCTGTCGCAATCCAAATGTTTGCTTCGTCCGAGCCCGTCTTTCCGATATAAGGGAACTTGTCCAGCGTAACTAAATCTTGAGCCGACCAGCGGTAGCGGATTTCCTTCAACGCAAAATGATCTTCGGCAAAATATTGCAGCGCCTCGTAATGCTGCATCGTGCAGACGCCTTGCCCCGTTTTGTGGCCTTCGCCTCCGATGAGAATAAGCCTTTCGCCATTCACCGTGGCCGACCGGATAGATCGTTTGGGCGCTTCCGCGCTGATGTACATACCCCCCGGATAGTCTGCGCCGCTTGTAATCCCGAGCACGTAGGACCGCTCCGCATGCAGCCTCGCAAAATAAAAGCCCCCTCCGTCGTAAAATGGAAAGTGGGAGCACGAAACGACATGATCGCAGGTGATCTTGTGCCCCTCGTTCGTCACTACCGACGCGGGCTTCCCTTTTTCAACGGTTGCGGCAGCCGTAAGTTCGTAAATTTGGCCCCCTTGTTTGACGATCTGGTCGACCAGATGAGTCAAATACGGCACAGGGTTGAACCTGGCCTGATTGTTCATCATAACGGCGGCTTTGACGCCGAAAGGCAGCGGGGTCTGTTCCGTGTACGAGCCCGGGACCCCGAGCGATTCATAGGCTTTCATTTCGGCTTGCAATTGCGGCACATACTCGTCAGAATTCGTATATACATAAGCATCTTCCTCGGAATAATCGCAAACAATTTGCCGCTCCTGTACCGTTTGCCTGATGAATTGCATAGCTTCCCGGTTCGCCTCGTAATAGAGCTTTGTCTGCTCCTGGCCGAAATGGGCGATAAATTCGCTATACACCAGGTCATGCTGGGCGGTAATCTTGGCCGTCGTGTGTCCTGTCGTGCCGTTCAATATTAGCCCCGCATCGATCAAGGCCACTTTGAGCCCCTGCCCCGACAGCAGGTAAGCGGTCGTGATCCCGGTAATTCCGGCTCCGACGATCGCCACATCCACGCTGATGCTGTTCGTAAGTTTGGGAAAGCGCGGGATGCCTGAGGAGGTGATCCAGCACGATTCCGGAAATTGCGGGAGGGTGGATGGAGAAATCTGTTGTTTGTCCATGAATCTTCCCCTTTCTTCCTTTTGAACATAATATCACCTGTTCCGGTTTTATTATGCATGTGCCGGGGCGGTGGCAAAACGCAAATAAACCCGCCCCGGTTTGAGGCGGATTTCATGATTATCCAATGTGCATCTCTTTGGCGAACATGCGGACGGCTTTAAGCCCCATAAGCGGCGGCTGCACCGTGCTGAGCGGATTGAACGATTCTTCGATCGTTTTCGTCTTTCCATTTGTTTTGTGCGAAATCGTAGCTGAATATTCGATATTCGAGGCCAGCCATTTCGTGGCGGGGTCTTCCAGCTCGGGGGTAACCTCGAACGATACTGTGCTAACGTCCGGCCTTTTCAATGCGACCGCCAGCCCCTCCTCAATCTCCATCATTCGGGTGTTCGCTTCCTCCGTACCAAGCACCAGATTGCTTGGAATTTGCGGCTTGCCGGTCCCTCCTCCAAAACGGTGTGCGATAAGATGAAGCCACTCCCATTTGCCCGCATGCCCAAGCCCAAGCTCTGCGGCCACTTCGTTCGGCGACGATTGCATCGCTTCGATTTGATCGGGCTTGCGGTCACGCCCTTTCCAATAATTAAGCGTTTTGGATGTGGCGGTCCCGTCCATGCTTCCCTGGGATCGCTTGCTGCCGTCGTTCTTCGTCTCTTGGCTTTTTGCGCCATTCTGAAGTCTCGTAGCCAGGTCGGCCGGAAAATCGGCAGCATCCGCTCCACCCGTCTTTTTCCGATAGACCGTGTAGCCGAAGCCGCTGACATGATCCACTTCGTACTCCATTAAATCGATATCGTCAGGATCATCTGTCACATATTCTGCGCCGACCTCATCCTTCAGCGCGTCCGTATCCAGATTGCCGTCATCGACAAGAATCATAAATGAATCGTCGTCATCGTCAAACCGGCCGAAAGGATTCCCCTGAGCGGGAACTTCTTTGGGAGCTCCGATATCAATCTTGTTAAAGTCTTTTCCTTTCAAAATATAGCTTTTGGGCATTTCCACATGATAAAATTTGCCCCCGGTTTCGCTGTCTCCGGTATAAAAAGGAATCGTATACATGCTCTTTACTTTCGATTGAAAAATGCCGCGCCTGCTCGCTTCTTTCGGTCTCGCCACCGACGCATTCTTCGTAGGAAGCTTGAGCAGCTTCGGCGGGCTCTGATTCTCGTCAATAAACAGCCGCAGCTCCAGAAGCTGATCCGTAATTTTTTGAGCTTCCCTTCTTTCCCGCATGCGGGCGTCTCTTCTTTCCTTTTCTCGACGTTTCTTTTTCTCATCCCGGCCGGTGCCTCTCTGCACATCGCCGCCCGAACCGGAGCTAATTCCGGGATAGTTACGGCTGGAATCGGCGCCGAACAACCGGGACACCGCCTGATTTCCGTAAGTACGCTGCAATTGAAGAACATGAGCTGGTGTCCAGGAAGCGGAGGAGAAGCCTCCGCTCAATAATTCTTTGCCATCTTCGGCCGAAACGGCAGTCTCTTCGCTTTTTACGCCGTCCCTCCGCTGCGTGTCGTTATGTTTGCTTACCGCCTGCCTGTTCACTGACACGAATTCACTCCTTCCAGTCATTTCCTCTCTTTGTTATTGTAAAAGAGTTCTCTCAAACCAACAATAGGAAGGGGCTCTCATGCTTGCCCGCAACGATGATTACCGGATCAGTTCTTCCACGTAAAACGTTCCTTGTCCGGTGCGTACCCGGTACAGCTCGTCAAATCCTTCGTCAAACCGAGGCGCCTGAAGTTGTTTCATCACGCTTTTAATGCCAATTTCCGGAATCCTTTCTTTCCCGCTGCGCACTTCATTTCTTTGGATCGACTCCGCATAATCAGGTTCAAAATAGTAGCCAACAACTCGAAAATCGTGCTTTTTTGCAAGTTCGATATACTTTCGCCTGTCTTCAGCCGCAGGATTGGTGTTATCTATGACAAAAGGCTGCTTGGCTTGAAAAGAGGCGTTAATGTATATGTTCTCCCTGTGCCGGGTCCGCAGCATGTCCAAATTAATTCGCATATGAGTTTGAAACAATCTTTCCTTGCAAAAAGTCGACTTCCCGGAAGCCTGCAATCCCATCAAAATTACACACTCCAAGGTCACTCATCCTTTTCCAGGTATACATATTGGTTGATATAATCCCTGTTTTGCGAAAAAAACGGAGTATCTTCGTCAACCTCCCACTTGCTTCTCTCCG
The DNA here is from genome assembly GCF_059820445.1 of Paenibacillus sp. sgz302190. Classification (NCBI taxonomy): domain Bacteria; kingdom Bacillati; phylum Bacillota; class Bacilli; order Caryophanales; family Paenibacillaceae; genus Paenibacillus; species Paenibacillus sp. sgz302190. The sequence goes on along the minus strand of NZ_JBZYAO010000001.1, from coordinate 239,753 downwards.
CGCCGCCTTTCAAATAGAGCTGTTTCGTTATGCACACGCCTCTTTTCTGCCACACGGGAAGGTCATTCCAGTTCATCCCTTTTTCTGTAAAAATCTTGTCCTGGAGCTGCTTGCCGCTTAATCCTTGCAACTCGCTATGAGGAAAGTGAGCTTGCGCAACCATGGAAATACTATTTTTCGCAGCATCCTGCTGCCTCCAAAGAAAGTAATTGGTGACCTCATCGGCCGGCAGCACCCATGCCCTGCTGTCAAAAACCGCTAATTCCTTATGCGGATACGACTTTCTGATTTCCTCATTGAATTTGGCTGTCGCGAGCGATGCGGAAACGGAAACTATTTTCTGTATGTTGTTATCGAACCAAGATTCTGTCGTGAGCTTATCGTAGTTGGTAAGCAAAATGGAAATTTCATCGCTTTGATGATAAACCAGTTTGCAGCCCATAATATTGGCGGCGAGAAATTTACATGTCTCCCACAATGCTTTAGTCAAATGCTCATCAAAAGGTTTGGCAAGCCCTCGCGTAAAAGTATGGAAATGGCAGCCATCGATTCTTAATATAACAGGCAGACGCCGCGGCAAACTGTGCCGGAACGCATTTTCGTACTCCTTCATTCGATTTCCAAAATCATCCTTTTTCATTCCCTTGTCCTCTCTTGTTTGTCCTATTTGAAATGAACGTTATCATCCATTATAACAACTTTTTCCAATGCGCGCCTCTCTCTCTACTTTCGTTGCAAAACGGCGGAACCGTTTCATTAAGCGGTTTGCTCCCCAAGCCAAAAAGCCTGCGATTATGCAGGCTTTCCGGCATCCTTTCTCCGGCAAACAATTTGTCGGGATCATTGCGTATGAAGCGCAATGGCTTCAGGTGCGTAATTTATATTTGCCGGTATTTTCAATTCTCAACCGGACGTCTACGGAGCGCAGTGAATCCATTTGCAGAGGGAATGAATCCGAATCGAAAAACTGCTTCCACTTCACGGGATTGCGCAAATACAAAGCATGGCCGAGTTGATAAATATCAACATGACGTTTCAACCCTTCATTATAGGTTGTATAAATTTCCTCGACAATTTGTTGCTTTGCCATTTCTGTAAGTTTTTCTTCGCTTATGTTTTGTGCTAATTCGTTTATACTGCCCTTGAGGCTGATCCGGATCGTATAAGATAATATATTTCCCTGAACAATCGGTTCAATATGAACCTTCGGTTTGTTAATGACAATGGTTGCAACAATATGACCATCTTTTTTGATGACTACTGGTGCCCGTTCCGTCTTGGAACTGACCCATCGCAAGCCGATCAGGTCATCTTTCGAGAGATATCCGCTCATTTTCTTGCGATCCATGAATATACAGCCAACTGTCTCTAATAACTCGTGTTTTTTAAGATTATTGCTCCATGATGTTTGGTTTATTGAAAGAGATGGAAGCCATGCGATCCTCCCTTGTTCATTAAAATATGAAATAAAGCGTTGAAATTGGACAGGAACAATATACGAACTTTGTTTAAAAGTACCTCTGGGCTCGTGGAGAATAGACGAAAGCGGCGATTCGTTAAAAAATGGAGTCGTGCTAAGCAAAGCTTCGATTGAGTCGCGAGTGCTGTAGACCCATTTGGTATAGCGGAGTTCTCTGTAGCGATTCGTCAAATCGAACGCGACCTCCGGCCCATGTTTCAAAACCGTTTCACTATAAATGATCGCGTTGATATGGGAATAGAACATCAACTGTTGAGAAGATTGGTATAATTTATCCAGAGCATCGTTTAAAGAAGCGCCAACGTGTTTGCCGACCCAAACATTCGCTTTTTGAACCGGCTTACCTCCTTCTTGTTTGGCTACGCTTGTAAAATCGAACATTTGTACGTATACAATGTACTGATCTTTTTTATAATCCACGCCTAAAGCTGTAATGTAGTTGATGTCTTGAATTTCTTTCGCGTCCCAGCATCCGGAGAGTGCACATGTCATAACAGCCAAGGCTAACGCGCGCAGTATTCGATACTTGCTCATGGTTGGTCCGGTCCCTTTCTTGTCGGATCTTGCGGACTGAGAATAGCGGGGCGCTTGGAAAGCCGCCGCCGCGTTGTCGCCATCACTCCCTGCATCGCTTCTTTAAAAGTTAAAGGTGAAACCGGGGATAAATAAGGAAGACCGAAAGACCGTAACGTCGCCAAATGCAATACAAGAAGGATGACGGATATGATAAATCCATACATGCCCAGAAAGGACGAAGCGAAAAAGCAGAACAATCTTATCCAGCTAGCCGCACCTGCAAGAACTTGGTTAGGTATCGTAGAAGTAGCTACGGAAGCAACGGACGCGATGACCAGCAAGGTCGGCGATATAATTGCAGCTCGAATTGCCGCATCTCCGATGACAATACCTCCGACAACGGTCAGTGTTTGACCGATCGTTCTGGGCAACCGGGAACCCGCTTCGCGGAACATATCCAGAAGAAAAAGCATGAAGAACATCTCCATGGCCGCAGGCATAGGCAGACCAATGCGAGTTTGCGTTATCGTGGCCAGTATCGGGAATGGAAGTTGATCCAGATTAAATTGGGTTAAAGCCAGCCAAAAACCGGGCAAAAAGAAAGCAACGAGCAAGCCGAAGATCCGCATTACTCGGCCCGTGGCTGCAATCCAAAAGGGAAAATGCGCGTCCTCGGGGCTTTTCAGCACAAGAAATAAATTTGCAGGAGCAATTATCGCCAGAGGATTTCCTTCCACTAACAAAATGAACCTGCCCCGAGTCAAGCAATCGACAGCAAAATCGGGTCTGCCTGTGCTAATAAGTAACGGAAATACGGTGAATTTCCGCTCACTGATAAACTCTTCCAGCTGTGCGGCGCTGATAAGGGCATCCACGTCGATTTTTTTTAAACGGCTTTGTATTTCCTGGATATACTCGGGATTTGCAATATCGTGAACGTACAGCAAGCCTACCTTTGTCGCGCTCCGCTTGCCGATCGTATATTGTTCCAGAACAAGAGATTCCGAACGAAACCGATTTCGAATAAGAGCCAAGTTTGTACTGTAATTTTCTACAAACCCGTCCCGGGGTCCCTGGATGGATATATCCAATGCAGACTCCTCTGGAATCCGTTTTGGAATATCAGCCACGTTTAAAATAAATACTTGTTTTTCCAGTTCGTACGCGAGAACAAGCTCTCCCGAGAATATGTGTTTCGACAAATTGGCTGGTGTCACAGCCTGCTCAAACAGTTTGGATTGCCCGGAAATATCCGTTATTTCCTGATGGGGATTTGTTTTATGCAATGCCGGAAGCACTATCTCTTTAATTTGGTTATGGTTGCACAAGTTTTCACAATAAATCAATAGGATTGAGGCGTCGGAACTTAACTTGCGATTCTCGATGATGACATCCGGGCAATCGGCAAACCATTCGTGAATTGTTTTTTCATTCCATTCAGTGTTTGAACAGTGCATATCGGAATGTGCCGTGAAATATTCACTTTTCAAGAGTAGGTCCTCCTTGCGGTTTGACGAAAAATGAATACACCCAGACGATCAAGGATACTCCTACCCATACAGCCACACTTGCAGGTAAAAAATAAGCCGTTAGCAATTTCAAACACAAATTGTCCGACAAAGGCCAAAATGCAAAACAGAGCATGACGATACCCGTTATTGTCAAGAAAGCAGTCTTCCGTCCGTTAAAGAATTGGGACAGGCATTCGGCAATTAGCCATAGAGAAAAGGCAACGCGCACAAAAGCGCCGGACAGCCATTGATAGATCGACAGAAAATCCATATGTGAAATAAATCGGCCGATCTGAACGATTCTCCACTCTTCGTATGCAGGAAATCGCTGCTTGGTTGCTTCAGGAGTTCCGAATTCGGCAATGGCACCCGTCAATGGACCTATAGTCAAACCTGTGAGAATAATGACAAGGACAATAAGGGCAGGATAACCGATCTTTCCGAATACTCGATGCTGCAGCAAAACAATGAGAAATAATTCGCTTAGACCGCTTCCCGCATATATGATTCCCTGGATTACGGGACGAAAACCGTTCAATAGAACCGGGCGTAACAACGTATAGTCTTTGTGAGGCATATTTCCAAACATAACAAAATAACCGAAAACTACGACGAAAGGCAGCAGTATGCCCGTTGTTATCGCCAAAGCCTTCAATCCTGACTTTGCAGCAATGAACCCGGACAAAACCAAGATGAAAATAATAACCGACGACGGGGTTCGCGGCAAGTAAGACACATGAGTCCATGTTACCGTCTCTTTGAGGGTACAAGCCCCCATTCCGAACAAAGCCAGAAGTAAAGGAAACAGCAATATCAATGACCAATACCCCCAACGATGACGAATCCACTGTAAAAACGAACGATTGTCGATAACACGATTCACGCGTATCAAAACAGGCAACCATATCAAACAGCAAATCATGGCAATACCGACAGCAATCCATGCGTCTTTCCCCGAAACGTTCAATAATATCGGAATTACCGTGACATGATTCAACAAACCTGCCGACATCGTTAAGATCATAACAAGTTGGAGAACCGAAATGTTGTTGGTTTTCATACATGATATCCTTAATTTGGTTAAAATTTGATATCCGTATTATGTGCAGAAGAGGCAGGTTTATTCCTAACCGGCGCTTTCATACTGGCAGCCATCGCCGCAGGCCGTCTTCATCGGGGAGTTGTCGGGGGAATTTTCGGCCAAAAGCAGCCTACCGCTTGAATCATCTTCAATATCGATGCGAATTTCTTTTTCCTTATTCCAGTGAAAGGACAATGGAGAGTCTTTTGAAAAAGTCAGAGTAAGCGTTTTACCTATTAATGAATAAGAAAGCTCGGTTGTCTCGCGACCATATATTTGATCTTCTGCCTCCATATAAACCGCATCCGGACTTTCGAGCTCATCCCTCGACAAAGCGATATATCTTGGAGGTTCACTATCAACCCAAAATGTGACGCTAATCAAGCCATCATCTTCAAAATCCTCGTCAATTTTCATTTCCCTGACTTTCATAGGATCTACCACTCTCCTGGAATTTCATATCTCTATTTTCGTCTCCAAAAACTCAAGATACTTCGGATCATCTTCCATAAAAATCCCAATACCGGCACCCATATAAGCCCGGGTTAATTCGTCTGCCGCCTTTTCAAAATTTTCCTGCTCATAATATAACTGACCTAGCCGGAGATGAATGTAGGGATTACCCAAGCCTTTCGGACTCTGTACAGCATTAAAAAAGCACTTGAATGCCTTATCGTAATTTTTCATGCGAAAATGGACATCGCCAATAGCCACGTATATCCATGTAGCGGCTTCCCATTCTCGATGATTTTCCGGCAATAAGCGGAGGGCGGCAATATACTTTTGCTTGCCTGCCTCAAGATCGCCTGCATTCACCAGCTCATCGCCTTGTTTACACAGAGCGGTAATTTCGGAATAAGTGGAATCTGAAAGTTGCAACGCTATCTCCCCTGTTCTGTTCTTTTCGATTTGATTCATGTCTAAAGGTTTGCCCGTGCCCATTCACTCTCATTCATGAGTTTTAGCGAATGATCGTTTGTTGACTTTCATCAAAAATGATTGCGCCTGGTATTTCCAATAAATAGTCTATCGCCCAAATGATATGATCCGTGAAATCACGTTCTTTATCAGGCGAGAATACGAAGCGAATGCGCTCGGTGCAGTCCTCGATTTCAGGCGGACAATCCTTGACGACGCCAGCAATGTAATTTGCATCTGCGACTACATTGGGGCCTGTTTCAAAATGTGCCGAAAAATTCCACCCTGACCAACGAAGAATTACATATCTTTCTTTCGTGAACGGATTCGCTGACGATCCAAATGTCAGACCATTCTTTGTTTCGAAATCAAAATAGGCGCTTAACTCCGATGCAAGACGCTCATATGAGTATGGATTTGACGACTTCGCAAGGTAGGCATGTATGACAGACATGATCCGATTCTCCTAGTCAATAGTTTGTCAATCGTATCGAATATTCCCGATATATTTGATATAACAGTCATTCTTTCTTGATTCTTTGATTTTCCCATGATATTTGTAGTTATATAGCAAAATTACAGCATTCGTATCGCTTGGAAGCTTGTTCTTGTTCAGTTCCAAGTACAAGGGGATAAGCACATCGTCATAGGAACACCCGTCTAATAGAACTGATAGATCCCCGCTTGGCGTATCGACGATATAGGCTTCCCGGAAATCCTCGTCAAAATGGACGATCTGAAACTCCGTACAAAATTCCGGCTTCACGACCTCATCGTCTGTATAATCGAATTCCAAATACTTTTCCAGTTGTTCTTCCGATTTGAATTGTCCTACCCACAAAGAAACTTCTCCAGGATGCTCCCATGTTACATCATCATTATTGTCCATAACCGATTCGTCCTTTCTTTTGCCAAGATATTCGTTCGGAAGAGACTCTAAGGCAAAGTTCTAGGGGGTTTTACTGGCGAGGGTGACTTCCAGGCAAGCAGAATTCCGGCCTCTCCACAGCATCTGCTAACACCTTCAATGTCATCTATCCCAACCTCCCAAAGCCACAAATCATTGCAGATTTTCCTTAGAGAGCCTCGGCCTCGCTCATTTACAATCCAATCTCCGAGCGTCATGCCTTGGATTTTTATGCGAAGATGTTGTTCGTTTATCATACTGCAAGGGTATACCATTCTCAACATATCTCCCCGATAGCGAGCCTCACCTTTGAATCTCCCGGGAGTTTCCGTTTTAAAAATCCTCGAATCCTCGTATGGAAACAATTTGATCAGATTTTCACCCTCTGCATAGTAAAATGCATCTGTAACTTTTTTTGCGGCATACACGATTCCGTACGGATAGCTAATATTGTTCGATACATCCTCCACAAAACCGATGAAATTTTCATAAATGTCGTCAATAGGCAGAGCACACTGAGCATCAATGTGATGAAAACTGCCAAACTCATCGGTCATATAACCGAAGGATGCAAACCAAGGAGAATGGCCATTTTGTCCGCTGTATAATCTAAACGCCGTAACTTCTTTTGAAATGAGTTTACTCTTGAGATCGGAGAGCGATGTTTCTATCAAATCAATATCCAATCCATGATCGCCGTTTATGTATGTATAGTACCCCGCAGTTGTAATACTTGCACCGATCGCATCAAAAAAAGACTCGCCTGCATTGCAAGCCTCAATGGGAGTGATTTCGCTTGTGTCGTACATAGCCATTCCCGTACACATGTATCTCATCCTCTATATTTAAACTTATTGGGATTCCAAGATGAAAAGTCAGCTACATAGATTTCATTAAAAATCAAATCGAGCGGCATGTGCTCCGCAGCATCGGAAATTTCATTAAAAGGCGGAGGAATGACAAAAGAAAATCCAAAGTCATCATCAATAATCAACGAACCATTAAAAATACGCTGCCTGGATGTCAACCCGACGATATCCCTCATGGATTGCCCGGCATATAAGCATCCCTTATAGCGCCCCTTATAACTTTGATTGCAACCGATAGAGACGATCAGGCCATTGGAATCCGCTACAATTGTCATAGTGCTATCTAATGTATAGGTAGATCTTACTTCGCCATCCGGAACAGAATATTCTTTAAGCTCGACCCTGTGCCGCAAATAGACTTCATCAATATAATCAGATATATTTCTGCCCAAAACAACATTACCCATCGAATACCCCGATATGACTTCCGCATTAAAATCAATCATCTCACGGCCCTCCGTTCATTTTGCCCTAGATCGCGTTGTAATGGAATCCTTCGAATTTACCAATTTTACTAAAAAATATCACGTGCTGTCCATAAAGGCATCCGGCAAAAAATAGAGCAGCCTCCCGGCTGCTCCACTGCTACCCTTCGGCGCTCAACTGCACTCCCATGCGAGGACTCCGAGCACGCGCCGGGCACGAATCCGCTATACCGCTTTTGTAGCTTTTGATCCTGCAGGCGTCCTCAGCAGCCTCATGCCGTTCGCGATGACGATCAGCGAACTTCCGGTGTCTGCCAGTACAGCCAGCCAAAGCGACGACCAGCCGAAGAAAATAAGCGCGAGGAACACCACTTTGACCGCAAGCGAAAAAGCGATGTTCTGCTTAATAATCCGCAGCGCGCGGCGGCTAAGCCCGATGGTGTATGGGAGCTTGGACAGATCGTCGCCCATCAGCGCGACATCCGCCGTCTCCAGGGCCGTGTCCGTGCCGGCGCTGCCCATGGCGATGCCCACCGTTGCGGCAGCCAGCGCAGGCGCATCGTTCACTCCGTCCCCCACCATCGCAACTCCTTTGCCGGGGGTCATCAGTTCCTGGACCGCTTTTACTTTGTCCTGCGGAAGCAGTCCGGCTTTGTAGTCGATTCCGCCTACTTTTGAGGCAACGCCGCTTGCCGTCCCGCTGTTATCCCCGGTTAGCATCACGACCTGTTTCATGCCGAGCGCTCTGATTCGGGCGACGGCTTCCTTGCTTTCCGGGCGGACGCTGTCGGATAAAGCGAGAACCGCGATCACTTCCTGCGCAGTTCCCAGCAGCATGACCGTTTGCGTCAATTGTTCCGCAGATATGCAGCGCGCCAATTTTTCATCGCTCAGATCCATTTGCAGATCGTTTTGGAACCAACGCGGGTTGCCCAAATAATAAGCCGTTCCGCCAACATGCCCGAGCACGCCGCCGCTTGTCACGGAGCGAAAGTTCTCGATCTGCGGCACAACAAGGCGGTCGGCTTGCGCTTTTCGAACGATCGCCTGGGCCAGCGGATGCTCGGAGTTTTTTTCGAGAGCCGCTGCTATCGCAAGAATTTCATCCTCCCTTTGCGCGTTTAGCGGGATAATGTTCGTCAATACGGGCCTGCCTTCGGTCAACGTCCCCGTTTTGTCGAATGCCACAACGGATACGGCGCCAAGCCGCTCCAAATGAGCCCCGCCCTTGATCAAAACGCCGTTCCTGGCCGCGTTGCCGATCGCCGAAACGATAGATACCGGCGTCGAGATGACTAACGCGCATGGACAAGACACAACAAGCATCATCAGCGCGCGATAAAACCAGTCCTGAAAAGATTGCTGAAAAACAAGCGGCGGAATGATGGCGATTAAGACGGCAATCACAATGACGGCAGGCGTATAATACTGGGAAAAGCGGTCTACAAATCGCTGTGATGGCGCTTTTTGCGCTTGCGCTTCTTCAACGAGGTGGATAATTTTCGCAATCGTATTATCCGTCGAAAGCTTCGTAACCCGGATTTCAAGCGCTCCTTGCCCGTTCAAAGTGCCCGCAAACACATCGTCGCCCGCCTCCTTCTCAACCGGAACAGATTCGCCTGTTATCGGCGCCTGGTTGACCGTTGAGCTGCCCTTGGCGACCGTGCCGTCCATGGCGATTTGCTCTCCGGGCTTGACGATCATCAAATCGCCGACCCGGATCGCCTCGACCGGCAATGCGGTCTCGATGCCGTCCCTGCGCACAAGCGCCTCGCGCGGCGCCAGCTCCATCAACCCGCGAATCGAGTTTCGCGTTCGGTCCATCGTGTACGCTTCCAGCGTTTCGCCCAAAGAAAACAGGAACACGACGGCTGCGCCCTCTTCCCACTGACCGATCAACGCGGCTCCGATGGCCGCGATCGTCATCAGCAAGTCCATCCCGATCGTACGGGATCGAAGACCGTACAGGCCGCTTCTGGCAATCCGGTAACCGCCAACGACGATCGCCGCGGCGAAAATGACGGTAAGCACCGCGGTTGGAGCGGCGGAAGTCAGATCCAGCAGCCAGCCGATTGCAAACAGCAGTCCGGACGACGCTGTGGGCACAACCTTTTTATTGCGTTTCCAAAAAGGTTTGTCTTCCGCAGGTCGGGGTTTGCCTGCCTGCTCCTCCGCAGCCGAATAACCGGCTTGCTCGATGGTTCTGATAATCGCCTGCGCGGCCGAGCCGTCATGCCTGACCGTCATTTTGGCTGCGCCAAAGTTTACGCTTACTTGACTGACCGACGGCAGCGCCCCGACCTTTTTCTCCAATTTGCTCGCGCAATCCGCGCAATCCATGCCATCTATCCGATAGACCGACCTATGCCGGTCATCGTCAGGCTGCTCCGCAACGTCATAGCCCAGCTGCCGGATCTTTTTCACGATCGCGGCTTCATCAATCTTCGTTTCGTCAAAGTTGACGCTCATCTTGGATGTCGTAAAATGGGCCGCCACCTCCCCGATGCCGTCTGTCCGGGAGAAAACCCGTTCAATTTTCGCGGCACAATCGCCGCAGTCAAGCCCGGTCAAGGTGAACGTCATGTTGGTGTAACGGTTCTCATGGGAGTGATGATGATGAGTGTGGTCATGGTCGTGGTGAGCATGATCGTGGTGAGCATGATCGTGATCATGATCATGCCCGCCGCAGCTTGTGCCATCGGCCACAGCGGCAGCGGCTTCGCTGTGCCCTGCCGGCTCTTTGCTTGCTGCTGCCTGATCTCCGCTATCGACAGTCGAATGTTTGCCGCAACCGCATGAATGCTTTGCCTCCATGTAATATCCACCCCTTTACAGCCTATATATGATTAATTGTTCATATGTAATTTCCATATTATGCTGAACCGATCCGCGTGTCAACCGGTCCCGACCTAATTTTTACGGCGGCCTGGCTGGTTTAAATAATACTCCTTAACAACGATATATTCCGTTTGCAAATGTTAACTTCATATTGCGTTGAAAAAAAGAGCCCTCTTAGCGGGGCTCTTTAACAAACTTAATGTCATTATTCAGTAATCATGTAGGCCGTACCCTTTGGTTCAGCTCATACGTCCTTGGGTGCATCGAATTCGTCAACAATAGTCAAGCTAATTATTTTGCAGCAAGATAGGCGGCCACTTCAGCCAACCGCGAAGCATAACCCCATTCATTGTCGTACCAGGTAGCGACGGATAACAGTTCACCTTGTACTTGGGTTAAAGGCAGGTCGATAATCGAAGAATGCGGATCAGCTACGATACGGGACGAGGCCCATTCCCCTTCCAAAACATCAAGAACGCCCTTTAACTCGCCCTCTATTGAGGCTTGTCGAAACATATCGTTAATCTCTTGAACTGTGCACCGTTTTTCCGTTATCAGGTTAAGTTCCGCGATGCTTCCGGTACGGGTCGGAATACGATAGGCTTTGCCTGTGATTTGCAGGTCGCTCCAAATAAATTTCAGAGCTTTGGCTGCACCTGAGGACGACGGAATGATATTCTCGGCGGCAGCCCATGAATCCCGACGGTCCTTCATCGGCTGATCCGTTAACGATTGCGTGTTTGTATACGAGTGTACCGTGGAAAACAAGCCGTATTGAATGCCATAGTTTTCCCGGACCAATTTAACTACCGGTGCAAGCGCATTGGTCGTGCAGCTCGCCATGCTAATGATTTTATGCTTATCCGGATCGAAGCTTTCTAAGTTGATTCCCTTAAGCAATACTGCGTCGCAGTCTTCTAACGATTTGCTCGGGCCGCTGACAAGCACCCTTTTGGCGCCTCGCTCCAAATGCAACTCAGCTACCGGTCGTGTAACGGCGCGTCCGGTACAATCAATGACCAGGTCAACGTCCAACTCACCCCAATTTGGCAATTCACTGGCCGAATTTAAATACCGGATCTCCCGGTCGCCTATCACGATGGCGCCTTCTTGGGCCGATACATGCTCATGCCAACGCTTGTAATTTGTGTCCACTTCAAAAAGTGCCGCAAGCGTAGCTTCATCTTTAATATCCGATATGGAAAATGGGACAAACAAATTTTGCTGTAATGCCGCCCGAAGGAGTTGTCTTCCGATACGTCCAAATCCAAAAACCGCAATTTTCCCCATAACAGCCTCCATATATATTAGATTAGTTATCCATTTTTGCTGCTGTGAAAGAATCGTTCTTCTTGCACCAGGCGTTGCACCTATCACACCTAAGCCAACTTCCTGAATCCTTTCACATGTAATCATATAATACTTTCAAAATTTTGTGTAGAATAACTTTAGTTTAGGGTGCGCCCGCCGGCCGCCCCTGATTTAGGAAAATAAAGTTTTTTAATTGAAAGCAATTTAACTTCACATTTGTAAACAAGCCAATATTAAAAATAAATCCAAGGATTTCCTTGGATTTATTTTTATATTATCCGATTACTTCTTGTCCACTTGACACTTGTTCTTGCATCCTGAGAGGTCTCCATTTTTGATTCAACATTTTCACTGTCTTCGCTGGGAATAACCCGATTCTCAACTTATTAATCCTTTCAAATCATTGATTCAATCCTTGACATTCTCTAAGAATACGGAAGATGAATAAGCCAGCAGCGTTGTTAAATGCGTATAGTAATATTTAACGCCTTGTTCCAAACGTCTTGGCGTTATTTCAAGATTCCCTGCCGTACCCGCTACCTTTCCAGATGCTATGATTTTTGAAAAAGCATCATCCATAACTTTTTTTACTATAGGATGCCCGGCATCTCCGGGATGTCCCAGAGATTGAGAAAGGTCGGATGGGCCTATAAATAACACGTCAATTCCTTCAACTTTAGCGATAGAATCAAGGTTATCTACAGCATCCTTGTCCTCAATTTGGACACAGACCAACAGATCCTGATTAGCCCGTTGGGAATATTCAGTTAAAGTGATCCCAAATCCGTAATTGGCAGAGCGTGTTCCCACAGCCAAACTTCTGTTGCCGATCGGATAATATTTTATAGCATTGATGATTTCCTGAGCCTCTGCCGCAGAACTGACATGTGGCGCTTGTATCCCCATCACACCGCGATCCATGTATTGCCCGATTAGCTCCGGATCGTTTTTTAGCGGTCTAATGATGGGTGTAATGTTGCTCGCTTCCGCTGCCATTACCATGTATTCAACTGTTTCCAAGGATATGGAACCATGCTCGCAATCAATCAGCACCCAATCGTACCCTAATTTGCCGGCCATTTCTACAAGTTGAACAGAAGGGATCATAATGGAGACCCCTAAAACAGCTTTACCTGCTAAAAGTTTTTGCTTCATCTTATTTCGCAATGCAGTATCCCCTTAAATGGTTTATTCACGACTTAATCGTTTAATCAGGTTAGCCAGCAGCCTTGTTCTTGGCACCAAGCTTTCGATAACCACAAATTCCTCCGCAGTATGAGCGTTTCCGCCACGCGGACCTAGCGCATCAATCGTCGCTATCCTTGCGGCCGAAGTCAGGTTACCGTCCGATCCTGAACCTATTTTCATATCCGATACTGACTCTCCCAATTGCATCGCTTCTTCTTGAACGATATTCAATAAATGCTTAGTATTTGCATTTTTTATCATCGGTGGTCTCGTAATACCGCCTTGCAAGACTAATGTGGTTCCTTCAATCATTGTAGTCGAGCAAATGTGTTTGATTTTGCGCTCCAACTCCACGGCCTGTTCCGGTGTCTCCATTCGTACATCGATAGAAGCTTTGGCGTGGGCAGCGATCGTGTTGCTGGTCGTTCCGCCGCTAACCACCCCGACATTGACATGTACGCCTGCATTTGGATCGGTCAAAGCATGAAGTTGAACAATTTTATACGCGAGTTCGCCAATGGCGCTTCGTCCTTTTTCCGGTTCTTCTCCGGAATGTGCCGCTTTTCCGGTTACAAGCAATTCGAATTTACCGCCGCCGCGCCTGCCGGTTATAAGCCTCCCCGTCATATCGCTCGGTTCAACGATCAAAGCATACTTAACGTCTGCCGCTTCCTGCTCAATCAGTTTCCTGGAATAGATCGAACCGTGCTCTTCGTCCGAATTCAGAATGATTTTGATCCGCTTGAAACTCTCGTCTCCTTGTTCAATCAAGGATTTTATCGCAAACAGCATCATAACCAAGCTGGCCTTCATATCGTATACGCCAGGCCCGTAAGCAAAAGATTCATCTCGTGAAAAAGGTCGGCTTTGCGTTGTACCTACAGGAAATACCGTGTCCATATGCCCGATAATCAAGATGTTGGGATGTTGCGCTTCAGGATGAACGATGATCAAATGATCGCCCCGTTCGGACTGCCGATCGACCGTAACTTGAAATCCGAGAGCCTGATAAGCAGAGGCCAACACATTCCCTACCTGATCCACACCCGCTTTATAAAATGTCCCGCTATCGATATTGACAAGCTCCTCAAGCAGCTTGAGCATATCCGTTTCCTTGTCTTCCCAAAATTTTGTTGGCATTGCGCCTCATCCTTTCTTTGCGGCTTTCAAAAGAGCTCCTCTCGTATTTTCACAAAAACAATCAACGAGATACGTCGATCCATTCACATCCACGATCCGAATTCCTTTTGTTCGTTCGGAATCCGCATATATGTCCTCATACTTAACAGTGTCGTGCTGAACCGCCTGCTCCTCGTAACCGTTCAAACCTTCAAATAAAACCCTTCCCGAAAAGCCGCTTTCGCCCGTAACTCCAAGCAAGTGCAAAACCGTTGGGGCAATGTCAATAATGCCTGCCGGAATATGCGCCGCATAGTTCTTTTTAAAGCTGGGTCCGAATCCCATGCAAAACGGCCGCATATCTTCATTTCGGATAGAGCCATGATAGGATTTATTCTCCGTCTTGGAGTTTAGGTAATGAACAACTCCTTGAATGCCATCCGGGTTCACTTCATCGGTCCACGCTGGAACAACGGCTAACAGAGGCGCTCTGTCGTGAGTAATGCTGCCGAGTACCGCGCTCAAAGGCATCGCATTGTTCAGCTGCTGATGAAGCGGTTCTTTCGCCAATAGCATACCGCACCAAGGTTGGGCAGAGAGCCAGTCAGCGAGCGCCTGCAATTCCTCTACTTGATTTTCGTCCCCATAAATAAAAGCGTCCACTGCGACAAAATTCAGTTCTCTGTTCAATTCTTTCCGGGCTTGATTCAAATAATGCTCCAGACTGCCGACCATGTTTGCTGTCGAATGTCCGTGATCGCTGATGAGCAATATATCCAATTCATCCTCGAGGCCAAGTCGCGAGACAGCCTCCAAAATCTCGGACAAACATTGATCCACTAGCTTTTGGGCTTGTCTAGTCTCATGCGATGCGATGCCGAAATAATGCTGCGTATCGTCCGGTTCGGGAAGCCACAGCACCATGACAGTATTCTGTTCATCGGGCAACTGCTGTTCAATGAGCGTCCGAGTTGCCCATAAAGTGCGTTCCTTCTTTTTGATCCAGACATCGGATTCGCTAGCGACAGGGCCTCGCTCGGCATGCAGCTGGCTAAGCTCCGGGATCCCATAGTCGGTAGAAGGATTCATGACATGCTGCGGATGATGAAAATTCCAGATCAACGAAGCCCCGGGCGAGCTTCCGGCCGAAACCGTCAAACGCAAGTCCGCTTGGGCTAAACGATCCCCTAACGTCGGACGCAAGAGCAGCTCTTCCCCCGTTCGCTGTTGAAATTGCATTAATTCTCGGTGGTCTCCTGTCTGGAGCAGTCCGTCCTCTGAAAAACGGGGCGCGTACATGAGATTGTTCATCAACCCATGCTGTCCCGGATAGCATCCTGTGGTTAAAGAGGCCATGCATACCCGTGTAAGCGATGGATATACCGAATAAAAAGATTGGAACACCGTCCCGCTTTTCATTAACCGGCAATACGTAGGCATCGTATCGGCTTTAACCTGATCGGGCCTTAATCCGTCCGCTCCGATAATGAGTACCCGCCGTCCCGAAGGACTTTTCTTCTCAGCCGTTTTTCCCATGGTGTTCATTCCTTTTTATTTTATAGTCATCCGTTTTTTTGCTATCCTCTATTTCTTAAGCAGCGCACGTATCTGGTCGGCGGCTTCCTTCATCGATTCTTGGGCCGGAACATTTTGAGCATAGGTTTTACCGATTGCCTTTTGGAGCTCTGCTTCGATTTTATCGAAGTCAGGCACGACCGGGAGTGCCCTTCCGTAGGGAAGCTCATCGACAGCGGTTTTGAAGAACGGATTTTGTTCATAAAACTTCACCATTTCAGGCGCTTGAGCGGCAGATTTTCGAATCGGCATATATCCGGTGTGCTGAGTGAAATAAATGGTTTGCTGTTTATCGGTAAGAAACTTGATGAACTTCCAGGCCGCGTCTTGCTTTTCCTTGGGGGCCTTCGCTACAATGGCGAGATTCCCCCCGGAAGACGTAGTTACGGCATACTCTTTAAACTTTGGTACGAAACCGACGCCAAGGTTAAACTTGATACTTTTTTGAATCTCACTCAAGTCGGCTGTCGAGGCCACCAGGAAAGCCACCTTGCCATTTTTAAAATTGACGAGTTCCTGCCCGCTGTCGGTAGTCGTCCCGCCCGTAGGCTGCATCATCGTTTTCGTGTCATATATCATGTTCCGATACATTTCCAAACCTTGAATCGCCGGCGCTTGGTCGAGCACAACCTCCTTTTGATCCGGGCTGAAAATATCTCCGCCATTGGACCACATCAACGAGTAGTAATAGAGAGGCGGCAGATAGGTCGAGAAGCCGAATCGTTCTGTTTTCCCATCCTTGACGACGGTCGCTTTCTTCGCGGCGGCCACCAATTCGTCCCATGTGGACACCGGATGCTCCGGATCAAGCCCGATCTCCTTCACGATATCTTTGTTGTAATACAAGATCGACGTACTCCGGTTGAAGGGAAGGGTGTATGTCTTTCCATCGATTGAAGTGTTCTTTACAAAGCTGTCCACAAAATCGCCGTAATCCAAGTTCGAATCGTTTTGAATATAAGAGTCAAGTGGCAGCAATGCTTTATTGTAAGCAAAGGTTGGCCAGAATCTGGCGTTCAACTGAACAACATCCGGTACAGCATTGCCCACAATTGCCGTCAATAGCTTCTTGCCGATATTATTCGTAGTCTCCTGGAACACCGCATTGACCTTTACCTCATTTTGCGATTGATTAAATTGTTCGACCAAACTCTTGGTGGTATCCCCGATCACCCCGCCATTGCCATACCAAAACTCAATTTGCACCGGCTTCCCCTGCTGATGCTGCGATGAGGAAGAAGACGGAGCTTCTTGCCCGCAGCCTGCCAGCAACATGACCGAACATGACACCACGATAACACTTTTAATGAATTTACGTTTCATTGGTTTCACCTCATATTTATAATGGCTTATCGCTTACTTTAAACCCGTAGTGGCCACGCCTTTTACAATAAACTTCTGCATGGAAATGAACAATCCGGCTAATGGCGCGATAATGACTGCGGCAACTGCCATGACCAGATTCCACTGCGTTCCTCCTTCCGTAATAAATCGCGTCAGTCCTAACTGAACCGTTCGCAAATTTTCATTATTAGTCACAATGAGCGGCCAAAACAATTCATTGTAACTCTTGATAAAGGACAACAAGATATACGTCACAACGGCTGCTCCCGACAAAGGGATAATCAAATGGCGCATGATTCTGGCGTGTCCGCAACCATCGAGAATGGCGGCCTCCTCCAATTCCTTCGGTACCTGCATAAAGGCCTGCCGCAGCATAAATATGCCAAAGGCATTCACACTGAATGGCGCGATCAAGCCCGCATACGTATCCACCCACCCAAATTGTTTGATCGTCAAAAAATTAGGGATAAACGTGATTTGGTTCGGAATCATCATAGTAGCCAGAACCGAGAGAAATAGAAAGCCACTTCCTTTAAACCGCAGTCTGGCAAAAGCATAAGCCGCCGGTATGATCAGCAGCAGTTGCACTACGATAATGACGCTTGCTGTAAATAGGCTATTGAATAGATACCGAAGCAGCGGAGCCGACTTCCATATTTCTGCGTAGTTTTCCGGGCGGAATACTTCCGGGATCAAGGTTGGAGGGAACACGAACACTTGATCGAAGCTCTTCAATGAAGTGCTGAGCATCCAAACAAAAGGAAATAGCATAACGAATGAAATAAGACTCAAAAAGACGTATCCGAACCATCGAAATGCGAATTGTTGCAATCTCATTGATAGTGCACCCACCTTTTGGAGACCTTCATCTGGATAAACGTGATGAGCAGAAGGATAACAAAAAGCGCTGTCGCGGCTGCGGAAGCATAGCCAATTTCAAAAAAATCAAAGGCATGTTGGTAAATGTAATAAATCATCATATTTGTGCTTTCAGCAGGCCCGCCTCGCGTCATCGAATACAGCAGATCAAAATCCTCAAAAGCGCCAATTAGCGCGACGATAAGAACAAAAAAGATATAAGGAGAGAGCAGCGGCAACGTAATATTTTTAAACAACTGCAGCCTGCCCGCTCCATCCATCTTGGCCGCTTCATACAGCGAATCCGCTATGTTTTGCTTGCCGGCCAGCAGAATCACCATGTAGTAACCGACCACCTTCCAAACTTTCGTAATGACTAGCGCTGCCATGGCCCACCCCGGCTTGGCCAGCCAAGGAGCAGGAGGAATAGAGAATAAACCGAGCCCCCAGTTAATAAGACCGAAATCCTGGTCGTACAGCCATACCCATAGGGTGCCAATAGCCGCCATGGGCGTAATGTAGGGCAAAAATACGACCGAACGAAACAACCTGACGCCCCGCAGTTTTTCATCCAGCACAACAGCCAGTACTGTAGCCAGTAAGACCGTAAAGCCGACTGAGAAGATTCCAAATATAAACGTCTGTCCAACCACCTTCCAAAATTCAGGCGCGGTAAGCATCTTCGTATAATTGCCTGCGAAAATCCAATTAAAATCAGGGGCAATCAGATTCCAGTCCGTCAGGCTCAGAAAAAATGTCATACACATCGGATAAAGATGAAATACAACGAGCAGAACTACGGCTGGAAAAACCAATAAATAAGCGGTTAAGTTCGTATACGCCCATTTGGCTCTGCTTGTTTTGCTTTTCACCGATTGCTCGCTCAAACCCCTCTTCCTTTCCAAAATTCTATGGTTATCCATGTGCCATGGATTCAAGTCAGATTCTCCTCTCTCATTTTCAATGGAGACAACGCCGACCTGATCAATGCAACAGCCTCCTGCAATTGTGTCATGGATGTGGCGTATGAAAGCCGAATAAAATGGGGAGCATGAAACATTTCCCCCGGCGTCACAACGACACCCGCCTGCTCCAGCAAGTATTCGGCAAAGTCTTTGCTGCTAGCAATCGTCCCCTTCTCATAAACAGAACCAAAGTAACGGGACACATCAACCATCAAGTAAAAAGCGCCTCTCGCATTGGGACATGCCAATCCTCGAATCGATCGAATCTCACGAATCAGATATTGCCTCCGTTCATCAAATGATTCGGTCATTTTCTTTACCGTATCTCCTTCATCTTTGAGCGCGGCAATCGCCGCGTATTGACCAATCGAGCTTGGATTGGAGGTGGTGTAACTTTGAAGGACCGTCATTGCCCGAATCACAGGCAATGGGCCGCAGGCGTAACCGATTCGCCAGCCCGTCATGGCAAACGCTTTGGATAACCCGTTTATCGTAATCGTCCGCGATTTAATTGCCTCGCTTAAAGCCGCGATCGAAGGAACTTTATCGCCGTAGATCAAATGTTCATAGATTTCATCCGCAATAATGTAAAGTTGATGACGAACGGCAATCATGCCAATGGCATACAACGTTTCCCGATCAAGCACCGTTCCGGTCGGGTTGTTGGGATTTGTCAGCAAAATAGCCCGCGTCTTGGAAGTTATTTTACTGCTAAGCCGCTCCACGTTTAGTTGAAAATCTTGTTCCGGTTCGGTTTCAACAAACACGGGACGCGCCCCTGCATGTGCGATCATTTCCGGGTAACTCCCCCAGCAGGGAATCGGCAAAAGAACTTCGTCGCCTTCGTTGCATATCGAGAGCAACGCATTCGCCACTGCTTGTTTGGCACCGGTGGTGATTATCACCTCCTCCGGGCTGTAACTAAGACCGTTTTCTCGCTTGAGTTTTTCGCTGACTGCCTGCCGAACTTCATATGTACCCTGCACTGGGGTATATTTTGTCACACCTTTAATAATCGCTTCTATACCTGCATGAGCGATATGGATCGGTGTGGGAAAATCCGGTTCGCCCACGTTAAGAGCGATGAGCTTGCGCCCCGATCGGCGGAGCGCTTCGACTTTATCTCTTAATTCCGCTCCGATGTAAGGATTTAACGCACAAACACGATGGCTCAGTTCGTAATTCAATGATTGTTTCCCCTTTCGTTCCATGTGGTTTCTACATAGAAATCTTAACATCTGAATGTAATACAAGTGTAAAAACAACGTAAATATATTGTTAATTTTATAAAAAACCAATATAAAACAAATTAAAAACAACACGTCATTTGTTTCCAAACGACGTGTTGTTTTTATCGCACTTGAATTTAGATAGAAACCCATTTTAATGAGGACAATTCGATGTGTGTTTTCCATTCTTCAGGCAAGTTCGTATCCGTAATAATCATGTCCACTTCATGTATGGTTGTTACTTTATACAGATGCTTGACTCCCATTTTAGAGGCATCCGCTACAAGCACTTTCTTTTGGCTTTGAGTGAGCAAGCCTTTCATCATTAGCGCGCTCTCGCTTTGAAACGTACTTATATTATCAGGTGTAAAGCCTCCGCAGGAAAAAAAAGCTTTGTTTACGGTAATGTCCTTTAACATGTCTTGAGCGAGTACGCCCGACATCCCCATCGAAGAAACTTGAAGCTCTCCGCCTATCTGAATCACTCGCCCGTCAAATACTCCGTTTCGCTTATATTGAGCGAATTCAAAAATGATAGGAACGGAATTGCTGACTACCGTAAGCTCCTTTTTTTCTCTTAAGAATGGCGGCATTTGGGCGATGGTGCTCCCTGCCTGGAGGAATATAATATCGTTGTCCTCCACCCATTTGGCTGCCTCGGCAGCCAGCTTTCTTTTGACCTCCAGATTGATCGACTCTCGATCGTTATATACCCATTCCAGCTTTTGATGGCTCGTTTTGATCGCTCCGCCAAATATTTTTTTTAATTTGTTCAGACCTTCCAGCTTGTCCAGGTCTCGACGAATGGTCTCGGTTGTCACGCCGAATTTTTCGGCAAGCTCTTGTACATAGACTTTGTCGTGTTCCTCCAGTTCCTTCAATATCTCTTTCCTTCTTTTCTCCACTTCACTATAGGAAGAATGCATCCTTACCCTCCAAACTATGTATGTCATTCCATTACATTTATCTTAACTGAATCACACCAAAGAATCCATGGAGAAATGACGTATTTAACCTTGCTTTTTGATCATTTACAATTCAATAACAATGTAATTTCATTCTATTACCACATTCAATCGGAATTTACAACATAAAAACCACATATTGGATTCTTCAAATATTTGGTAGTATAAGCCGATTAGATTTTGTTCGGTATATATACTAAGCGTTATGTATACAAGATGCAAGAATACTACTACCTGACAGATTAATTTGCTCATTTTATTACGGAGACTTGACATTATTCTGCCCGACTAGATGAGCGAGGCCGCACAAAATTCTTTCGATCTGGATATAAGAAAACACTGCCCGCGAAAGGCAGTGTGCTTCAGCCTTGAAACAAAGATACGCAATCTTGCAGCGCTTATTCGAGTTCCTCTTTTTCTTTTTTAGTGCCATCACACTTTCAACCCCAAAGCTTTGGGAGTCCAATGAATGTGTCGGATCCCCGTCATGCTTTTTCGTGAATTGCGAGGGGTTAATCTGTATTTTTCCCTCCGGTTAGACCATACCGGGATACCGTCCACCGAATGCATTTGGACTAACGGCATCAATACGGGCTAAATCATCAGAAGTAAGTTGAATATCTAATGCCCCAACATTTTCTTCAAGATATTGTCGGCGTTTCGTACCTGGAATCGGCAAAGTGCCTTTAGCAATTGTCCATGCTATTGCCAACTGTACAACCGTGCAGTTCTTCACTTTGGCGATTTCCCCAAGTTTGTCAACGATGTCAACATTCTTTTGGAAGTTTTCACCTTGGAACCTAGGCAAATTTCTACGAATATCATCGACTTTAAGATCCTCATAATTACGAAGTTCGCCGGTGATAAATCCCCTGCTTAGAGGACTGTAAGCTACAAAAGTGATGCCCAACTCTCTTACGGTAGGAAGGATTTCTTCTTCAACGTCCCGACTCCAAAGGGAGTATTCCGTTTGTAATGCAGAAATGGGATGTACAGCATGTGCTCGACGAATAGTAGAAGCATCTGCTTCAGAAAGACCAAGATAACGCACTTTCCCGGCCTTAACTAGATCAGCCATTGCACCAACCGTCTCCTCAATTGGGACATTAGGATCGACCCGGTGCTGGTAATAAAGATCGATATAATCCAGATCAAGACGTCGCAGGCTCTCGTCGATTGCTTTCTTTACGTAATCAGGGTGTCCACCGATGAACTCCCAATTGGATCCAAATGAAAACTTGGTAGCAACAATTGCTTGCTCCCTCCGCCCTTTTAAAGCTTTGCCTAAAAGTTCCTCGTTATGACCGTTGCCATACGTATCAGCTGTATCAAGCAACGTTACTCCAAGTTCCAGAGCTCGATGAATGGTCTTGATGGACTCTTCATCATTGATGGTGCCGTAGATTCCCGGGGACATCCCCATCATACCCAATCCGATAGAAGAGACGATAAGCTCGCTGTTACCAAGTTTCCGCGTTTTCATTTAGATAACCTCTCTTTCGTTTCTTAACTTCGATGTCCATGATATCACACAAAAGTTACACAGTAAACAATTTTTATTATATTTGTTAAATTCGATAGTTTTGTATTTCGTGTATATACTTCTTTAGAATTCAGGTTATAATGAAAATAAGGGGGTTATATTTTGAACAACGATATGAATAGATCGGATAAAATGAACGAGACTCGAGCCAAGCTAATTACTAAGCTGCTTCCTTATTTGCGAAAAAATGGACTTCAATCCGTTCGAATGGATGAAATCGCAAAAGTGATGGAGATTAGCAGAGTGACTCTATATAAATATTTTTCAACCAAAGAAGAAATAATCGGATTCATCGTGGATGGATTTGTTGATTACATGAATGATCCGACTTTCTGCCCATTGGATTCGGATCAAAGTTTCGGTACCCGATTCCAGCAAATATTCGAGCAGTCCGTTTCACTTACCGAATATTTCACGGATATTTTCTTAAAGGAACTCGAAACCAGTTACCCGGATTGGTATGATCGATTGAATGCAGCCATGAAGCAGCGAGAACAGCAGGTTTTGACTTTCTACGATGAAGGAATTCAAAAAGGGATTTTTAATCATATCAATGGCAAGCTGTTAATTAAGCAGGATGAAATTCTAAGGGGGATGTTCAATGCTAAATATCTAATGATGAATCAATTAACTGTTCAACAAATTTTATATGATTATTATCAATTAAAGAAAATTCAGTTATTCAAATCCGAAAAGCTTTCAGCAATTGATGATGAAATCATGATACCGAGAATTGAGTATTTGACTCAAAAGATTACCAAAAACCTTTTTTGACATAAATACGCAGATGACCTGCGTGTTTCGGTTTCGTTAAATTGCCCTTTTCAGCGATACCCCAATAACAAGAGGCTCCCACTGATCTGATAAGCTTCTTGACACTATTTCGGTGTTTGAAAGGCAAAAAACCCGCCTTTCCGTTCGGGATTGGCGCGTTCCTCATTCGATTTCCGCTTGGTCCTTGCCGCCACTTCGCATTTTTCATTTTTGGGGCATTTTAACTCGAATCCATGCCGTTACGAACAGGAGCAGTCCGAGAAAAACGTAGAAGAAATCGAACACAACTTGGCTCGTTGCCAAGTAAGTCTCGAATACGTCCACGCTTGAGGGTCCCCACATGCTGATTACGAGAGTAAAAAAGCCGATCGGGAACACAATCGCCCGATATTGTTTGAGTCCGAGCCATTGGGCCGCCCCCAATACTGCCGTATACAAATAGGAAGTCAGTTGAACGAACGTACCGAGAATCCAGACGGCCAACATCAAAACGTCAATGTGCTGGAAAAATTGGCCGACGCCGATATAGCGGACAACTTCAATGAACGGATAATTCAACGTGTGGGCATGCTTGCCGAAAAGTAAGACGGATACGAGCCCGGAAACGGATAGCGTAACCATGAGCCCGAACCAGGTTGCCATCATGCACCTCATCGTTTTCTTCTGATTCGACACGAACGGAAAATACAGTCCGAGCATCATATAGCCGGAGAACCAACTGAACGGGACAATGGCCCCCTTGGCGGAAGGAGCAATCCCTTTGCCCATGATCGGTAAAATACGGTTTGCGTCCCATTCGGGAATCGATAAGATAATCAGCAGTCCGAACACGAGGAATGTGAGCGGCAGGAACAGCTGTGCCAGCCGCCCCAACACCTCGACGCCTCCTCTGACCGCAAAGGAAACAAGCAGTAGCATGCCGCCCATGGCGACAAGTGCCGGTGTTTTTTGCAAAAAGACGACCGATATGAAGTCGCCATACTCTCTCAAGATGACGGAAGTCAAATTTACACCGTAAAAGATGACGGTAAAGCCCGCCGCTTTGCCCAGCCACGGACCGAGCAGCCGCCCGCTGTACTGGATGATGGTTTCCGTCGGAAACATACGGCTAAGCCGAAGCATCGCAAGCACGAAGAGCAAACCGGCCAGGTGGGCCCAGATCGGCGACAGCCACAAATCGCGCTCGGCCTCCTCCCCCGTTATCTTCGGAATAAACAGAATCCCGTCGTATGCGGCTACCGCATAAAAAAGAAGTCCTAGCTGTGCTGCGGAAATCTTCCCTTTCTCCACCATCGGCAAACCTCCCCCCTCACTTCAACCCGGCGGTCAGCGGTTTGAGTACACTATTGAATAGCTCGATCGGTCCGGGCATATTCGGAAAAACAAGGACGAGCACGGCCGCGATCCAGCCGGCAGCTGTGACGGCGATCAATGCCGCCCGTTCTCTCTTGCATTCGAATTCGAGACCGCGCCATTCGGCCCAAACCATCAACGCGGCTGCGCACGTTACTCCCGCTATGTTCAACCAAGTCACGGGCTCGACACCTCTTTTCGCGGTTCATCCGGCGGGCTCGTTGTACATCCCGATATGCCGGACGCTAACCTTGACCTTCACCTTGACTTGCATAGAAGGAAAAATCCGCTCCCAGCGGTCTTGCAATTGTTGCCATTCCCTCGGATGACGGCGATTGATCACTTCGCCGAAACCGAAAATGTCGGCCCCCATCCCCTGGGCTTGCTTGATTGTGGTCTTCACACGATGGCGGATGTCGTCGGCCGCCGCTTTTTCGACCTGGCGGATGAATTTCGGATCGGACGTTTTGAAGCGAGTCGTATTTTGAACGACGCTCACCTCAGCTTCGATCCCGACCTCCATTCGCGGCATTCCTTCCTCCAAGCCAGGAACGAATCGGGTGCTGGAAGTAAGAACGCCAATCGATATGAGCGAAGATGTAGGCTCTTTCAACTTCACGGTTTCGACATCGCCTTTCACTTGATGAAGCAGCCATTTCACTCCCGAGAACGACTCCCCTTGGATCACTCCAGCCATGCGGTCGCGGGAAAAAACGGCATAACCTTTCACATAGGGAACGCTTTCCTTGCCATCCCGCGTGATATCGAGGTAAGGCAGAATCGCCGTTTCCGATTTTTTGCCGAGCTTTTGCACCAGGAGGTTGAGCGTTATCGGCCAACGGAAGACGCGAGCGGCTTCACCGCCCAGAAAGTCCGCTTTGGTCTGTTCGAGCGGTGAGGCGGAAGTGAGAAAATCGCGCACGGCTCCCTTGCAGACGAACGGCTGAACCCTCAAGCGAATATGATTGTCGCGCACAAAATAATCCAACTGTTCCCGGAACTGATCGCGGGACAACGCCTCCCCTACGACCAACATTTCCAGTTGCCCCCAGTAGATGTCGCGGGGCAGCTTGCGCTGCAGCTTGGAGGCTGCGGCAGCAGCCGTCGCTCCCGAAGCGGACCAGATCAAAGTCGGACCGCTTCTTTTGGAGGTGTTGCCGCTCATCTGCGTCTTGCTTCCTTCCTGCTTCGGCACGACGATCTCCAATGTCAATTCGATCTCCCCGTCATCCTTTCGGTCCAACCCGGCGATCGTCACGATCGCCAGATCGTTCACTTCCTTTCGGTCCCAGCAACCCGTCGACAATAGCAAAGCGGACACCGCTATCACGAGCGAAAGCCGCTTGCAGGCACGTATCCAGGGGAATGCCCTCCTTATCTCCATATTCCGTCAGCGTCCGCCTCCTTCGCCTGGCTCCGGTTTCTGCCCCCGGGCAAGTCGCCGGCGGTTTCGCATACTCGCAAAACCGGGACGCATCGTCATATTCCATCTTGGAGCCCGAATCGCGGTATCCTTCATTTCGTTTGCCTCCAATGGCGCGAACGGGGATAAATAAGGGACGCCGTAGGAGCGAAGCATGCACAAATGGATGGCAACGGCGATAATGCCGAACATAACGCCGAGCATGCCCAGCGTCCCTCCGAGCACGATGAGCGGCAGCCGCAAAAGGCGGATGGCGAGCTCCAGCGAATAATGCGGAGCCGTAAATCCTGCAATGCCCGTGAACGCGATGATGATGACGATCGGCGCCGACACGAGCCCCGCCGATACTGCGGCTTCTCCGACGACGAGCGCACCGACGATCGTAACGGCCGAACCGATTTGCCGCGGAAGGCGAAGCCCGGCTTCGCGCAGCACCTCGAATGCGAGCTGCATCATCATCACTTCCACGAACGTCGGAAACGGAATTGCCTCGCGTGCGGAGGCGATGCTGGTCAACAATTTGCCCGGTACCATTTCATGATGAAAATTCAAAATCGCGACGTACACCGCCGGAAGAACCATGGAAATGAACAGTGTTATGTAGCGTAAGAAACGCAGAACACTGGCGTATAATGCGCGGTTGTAATAATCGTCCGCAGCTTGCAGAAGCGTCGCCAACGTCGCGGGAACGATCAGCGCATCGGGCGTGCCGTTGACCAGCAGAACAATGCGGCCTTCGAGCAGGCCCGCAGCCGCTATATCGACCCGTTCCGTAAATTGCTGTTGAGGAAACGGCGAGAACGGATTGTCTTCCGTCAGTTCTTCTATGTATCCCGATTCCAGCACGCCGTCCAGATCAATGTGCTCGAGCCGGCTTTGCACCTCTTGCAGCAAGGAAGGCTTGGCCAGACCGTCAATATAAGCGATATAGACTTCCGTCCCTGTATAGCGGCCGATCCTTTGTGATTTTAGCTTCAGCTTGACACTCTGAATTTTGCGTCGCAACAGCGATAGATTGGTCGCAATCGATTCGGTGAAGCCTTCTCGCGGCCCCCGCAGCGACGGTTCGGTCTTCGGCTCTTCCACATTGCGCTTGTCCCACTTGGAGATTCCAAGCAGCAGAGCGCCGGTGCAACCGTCGATCAGGAGCACGGTATACCCTTTGATCAATTGCCCGGCGCATTCCTCGACAGTCGCGACCTCATCGGCGGACACGATGGGCAAAAGTCTGTGCTTGACCGCTTGCAAATCGGCGCATACCGCGTCCTGTGATTGCATGAGCGGCTTCAGGACGCTGTTGTCAATCTCCTGCCCGTCCGACATGCCGGGGATGTTGACGAGCTCCGCCCGGATCGTTCCGGCCACCTGGAAGGAGCGGAACGAAACGTCGTCGGCTTCGCCCAAGACCTGTTTGAGCGCCTCTACATTGCGGTCCAACTCCGGAACCAAAGCCGTGTGATCAGCGGATTCGAAGCTGCCGTCACAGGTAGAATTTCGTGTCCGCATGGCCCCCTCCTTGCCGTTCGATTCCATCACTGGCCGTATCATCTTGTTAACGCACCATTATTTTATCCATAAAACGGCTTTTCATCCCATCTTTCACCAGCCGTAGTAACAAGTATGGACATAATTTTCATTCATTTGTGGCGCCGCCACAGCACCGTGGAAGTCTGGATATCCGAAAATTTTATTGTGATTGCTTTCACTTGCTTCGCACGATACAATAGACCAAATAAAGGAAGTGAAATAGGATGGGAATTGATGAGATTATTCGTGTAGTTGCTTATGATGAAAAGTGGCCTACTTTATTTCAAAATGAAAAAGTAAATCTTTTTCAAGCTTTTGGAGACAATGCTATCGACATTCAGCATTTCGGCAGCACCTCGGTACAAGGGATGTTTGCAAAACCGATTATTGATGTTTTGGTAGGCGTGAAAACGCTTGAGTTAAACAACACTGTAACAAACAAATTAATAGAACTTGGTTATGAAGGGTTCGGAGTAACGGGTGGAAGATTATATTTTCGAAAACGCCAAGAACATGCCTATAATCTTGCTGTCGTCATTTGGAATGGTGAGCAATGGGTAAATAACCTTCTCATAAGAAATTACTTAAGAGATAACCCGCATGCAGCCAAGCAATATGGCGAAAGAAAACTCAACGCCATCAATAAAGGATATACGACACTGCTCTCTTATTCGGACGAAAAAGCCGATCACGTATCTAATTTACTCGAACAAGCAAAGAAAAGTAATGGATAGGTACAGACAGAACCGTTACTACTTCAGCGGCCCCTGTTAGTCATGCACAGCTGATTCATATTGTAATTATAATGTAAAAAAAGCCGAGTCAGGGCTTAAACTGCTCCTGAACTCGACTTTTCTCGCGCCCTTACACTTGCGACTGTACATAGTCAATCGTAAATACCGGCTGCTCCATGTTATTGATGTAGATATGAAAACTCCCCGGCTCGACAGTCCATTGCAAATCGGCATCGAGATACTTTAGATCTTCCAAGCTGATGGACATCTGGGCGGCATACTCTCCGAACGCCGGGACTTGAATAACTTGATATGCCTTCATTTCGCGTATCGGGCGAACCGTCTTGGATACAAAGTCTTCAATATATAGGATTACGATTTCCGAGTAGTCATATCGGCTCGGATTGTGAATCTTAAAGGTTACCTTCAGTTCCTGATCCTCGCTGATTCGATGACTCGATATGTTGAAATCCGAGTACGTCGTTCCTGTATAGGTCAACCCGTGTCCGAACGGAAAGAGCGGCCCGATCTCGCAATCCTGATATCGGCTGCTGTAGCTGGACGAATTGGCCGGTCTGCTCGTGCTGTATTCGTTGTAATAAACCGGTGCTTGCGCCGAATAACGCGGGAACGACATCGTCAATTTCCCCGAGGGGGTTGCTTGGCCGGTGAGGAGCGCAGCGACTGCCGCACCTGCGCTGGTACCCGGGTACCAGCACCAAAGCAATGCCGGTATGTCGTCGATAATATCCTGCAAAGCCAACGGCCGGCCGGAATAGCAGACGCATGCGTAAGGCAGATTCGTTTTCTTCACGGCCCGAATCAACTGCTGCTGCCGTTGTTCCAGCTCAAGCTTGACGCTGCTGTGGCCTTCACCGCTTCGCTCCCAGTGTTCGCCGATCGTTACGATAATATAATCGCAAGAGGCCAAAATATCATTCGGGCAATCCTCGAGTGTCTCATAAGCGGCGATTTGAAGCGAGTTATCCGCCTGCTTCAAGCCCGTCGCCAGTGTCACCACATCGTCGAAGCTTCCTTTGCAGGCCCAATTGCCGAGCAGCTCCCTCGTATTGGCAAAAGGTCCGACAAGGAGAATATGTTTATGCTCCTTGCTCAGCGGTAAAAGTGCATTTTCGTTTTTCAAGAGCACACAGCTTTTACGAGCCGCATCTTCAGCAGCTTCCAAAGATTCGCGATTCAAAATAATCGTCGGTTCCAAGCCTTCGTCCGCATACGGATTTTCAAAAAGGCCCAACTCATTTTTCAACTGCAGCACTTTCAGGACAGCCGCATCCACATCTTCCAGCAGCGCCGGCTGCTGTTCGATAATCGCTTCAAAATTTTCCAGGTAGAGAGTGGACACCATTTCGATATCGACCCCCGCATTTAATGCCAGCTCAGCCGCTTCCTTGCCATCCTGAGCCACACGATGCTTTTGAAGCTCCGCAACTGCGCCCCAATCCGAGATAAGCAAATCGCCAAATTGATATCGATCCCGCAGTATATCTTTTAACATGGTTCGGCTCGCTGTAACCGGAGTCCCATTGAAACTATTAAATGAGCTCATGACGAATTTGGGCTTTTCCTGCAAAGCAATCTCATAGGGCTTGCCATAATAGGCAAAAAATTCTCTCATCGACATATCAACGGCGTTGTAGTCTTTTCCGCCGATGCCCGCCCCATAAGCAGCGAAGTGTTTCAAGCAGGCCGCTACCCCGCTCGGAGAAATTTTCCCCTCGTGAATTTTCTGGTAGCCCTTGATCATCGTTTTTCCCAGATTTCCGGACAGCAAATGGTCCTCCCCGAACGATTCCATGACCCTGCCCCATCTGGAGTCTCGCACGAGATCCACCATCGGGGAGAAATTGACATGGATTCCTGCAGCTCTTAATTCGGACGCGGTCTTTTCGGCCACCGTCTCTACAATCTTTTCATCCCAAGTACAGGAAAGTCCCAACGGGATCGGAAAAATCGTCTTATAGCCATGTATGGCATCGTGCATAAAAAGCAGAGGAATCTTCAGTCTGGATTTCTTCAAATACTCCGATTGAATCAGATTTGTAATCTTGGCGCTGGAGGCGCCGATGACGCTGCCAATCGTGTACAAGGTCTCGTCTTCAAGTATGTGCCGTGAATACTCCGGTCCGGTTTCGACCATTTCCTGATCGATTCTGCCTACATAGGGTTCACCTGTAACTTGAGTGAGCTGTCCGAATTTCTCTTTCAGCGTCATTTTCTGAAGCAATTCGTGCAATTGATTGTTATCCATGATCTTATTTCCACTCCAGGGCAGGAAGAATTTCCTTCTGCAGCTCGCACATCTCGTCAATCATGGCGCAAGCCTGATAATAAGTCGGCGCTTGCGGATCAAGCAAAATCGCTTGCAGCAGTTTGGTTTTCGATTTTTCAACAAACGCCTCCAGCAGCAGTTTATGGATCGTCCCTTGGATATGGATCGTTCCGATAACCGCCGTCGGCAGTTCAACGGTCATAGGCTTCAGGAAGATGCCTTTTCCGTTCACGATAGCTTGAGTTTCCACCACCATATCGTCAGGAAGCCCTTTAATCGCTCCATTATTTGGCAAATTGACCGAATTCAACTGAATTTCATCGTCAAAGAAAATCGCTTCGACGATCGGAATGGCATATTCACCGCTCGACTTCACCGTTTCTTTACGGAACGTATACGCCTCATTCGTCCATGTTTCCTGCGTCTGTACAGGCTCGTACAATCCTTTGTCCAAAATGTTGCCGCTCGCACTATAGACAAAGTCCGGCGTTCTCGAGTCTTTCTTCCAGAGCTGCTCCTGCGTCGGTTCATATCTGTATTGAAGCGCTAGGCCCGCGTAGAAATCCTGCGCATAGGAGATATATTCTCCGATATGATTCGTTCCCGGATACGGGTAATAGCCGTAAAGATGATACATCGTTCTGGAGAGCCCGATGTGGTCGAAATGAGCCAGGCGGTTAGCCTTTTGTTCCTTTTCGCGGAAGAGCGGGTACAAGTCTTCGCCTGTCTTCTTATCCCAAATTTTGGTGAAAAAGCCGAAGTGGTTCAAGCCGCCCCCTTCCATGCCGATTTCTTCGGGCTTCCGCTCGAGAAAATCGCACAGCTGATGAATCCCTATATCCAGACCATGACAGAGACCCACGATCTTAATGGAAGTTAACTTGGAGATGGCTTCCACCAATTTCGCTTCCGGATTCGTATAGTTGATAAACCAGGCGTCGGGGCATACTTTTTCCATCATCCGGGCAATCTCCAGCATCGGCCCCAGATTGCGGAGCGTATGGAACATGGAGCCCGGACCTCCGTTTTCCCCGTATATTTGCTTGCTTCCGAAGCGACGCGGGATGTGGAAATCTTGAGACCAATAATAATAGCGGTTCACTTCAATGGCCACGATGGCAAAATCCGCATTTTGAAGAGCTTTTTCCAAATCGGTAGTTTGCCAAATGTTGGCCGGATGAGAGAAGGAGGTGAACATCTCATTCGCATACTTAAAAGTCCGATTCACATTTTCTTCCACTATATCCATAAGAGCGATTTCAAGATCGACCTGAGTTTTCAATCTCGCTGACAATACAATATCTTGCAATGCTCCTAAGGCAAACGAAACGCTCCCTGCTCCGATTAATGCAATTTTCATCTTTTTCATGGTTCCAGCTCCTTTGATAATGTAGAAATTATAATTTAGTGCAGGCTATTCCTTTAATGCCCCTACCATAACACCTGACATAATGTTCCGCTGAAAAATAACGTAAATGACAGCAGTAGGCAATGCCGAGATAACCGCTGCGGTAGCAATCATCGGATAATCGATTGTAAATTTGGTTTGGAAAAAATTGAGTCCTACCGGAAGTGTCCGCAGCATGTCGTTTTGAATAAGAATCGTCGGAAGCATGAAGTTGTTCCATGTCCCGATGGCTGTAAACACAATTAGCGAAACTAACGGAGGATACAGCATCGGTACGATGATTCGGAACAAATTTTGCGTTTCGTTCGAACCGTCGATTCGCGCCGACTCAAGAAGCGCTACCGGTATATCCTTCATGAACCCTCTTAATAAAAAGATGGAGAAAGGAATATTCAACGCGATTTGCGGCAAAATGATGGCCCAGAGCGTATTCAGCAAGCCGATGGATTTCAAGTTTGTAAATAAAGGGATAATAATCAGATCCAATGGCACCGTAAGTCCCCACAGGATCAAGAGAAAAAGCATACCCTTCCCCTTAAATCTCATATAAGCGAACGGATAGGCACCGAGCAAGGATAGAAGGACT
Source organism: Paenibacillus sp. sgz302190 (assembly GCF_059820445.1). Classification (NCBI taxonomy): domain Bacteria; kingdom Bacillati; phylum Bacillota; class Bacilli; order Caryophanales; family Paenibacillaceae; genus Paenibacillus; species Paenibacillus sp. sgz302190. Next base: position 207,016 of record NZ_JBZYAO010000001.1, on the reverse strand, counting down.
ACCACCGCAACAACAACGATGGTGACAATGACGCTATTCTGAAAATAGGTCACAAAATTTCCGACATCCCAAATGCGTGAATAATTTCCCCAATGCAGCGCTTGCGGCAGTGCCAAAGGTCCGTTGATATTGATTTCGTCCGTTGTTTTTAGAGAAGTATTGATAATGAGCAGGAACGGAGCGATCGTCAACAGCGCCGCTGTAATCATGACTGCGTAGACGAGTGTGCGGCTGATATGCGAAATTCTGGTCATAAGCTTATTGATCCTTTTCCCTGATCAGAATGATGGTTCTGGTAACAATTAAAATGAACACTGTCAAAATAATGGAAGCCGCTGCCGCAAACCCCAAACGATTTTCAATAAAGCCTTGGTTATAGACGTAATATGAAATAACATAAGAGCTGTATCCCGGACCGCCCTTGGTCGTTGCCATAACGATATCAAACACGCTGAAAGAGCCGATCGTCATTAAAATGACGACGGTAGTTATCGTTTGCCGCAAGCCAGGAATCGTAACATGGCGGAATTGGCCCCACGCCCCGCATCCGTCTATATTTGCAGCATCATACAATTGCGAATCGACACCCTGTAAAGCCGCAGTAAAGAGCATCGTCGTATATCCGTAGCTTCCCCACAAGAAAATGACGAATAACGCATACATCACAAGATCGGGATTCCCAAGCCAACCCGCGGCAGGCTTGCCGATGCCGATGTTATCCAGAATTGCGGACAAGGGTCCGAAGTTCGGGTCATAGATCCACTTCCAAATAACAGCGGCTATCACAGATGAGATGACTTGCGGAAAGAAGAACCCCATCTGAAACCATTTGGTAAATTTGACATTACCTCTTACAAGCAGGTTTGCAAAAACGAGCCCGAGCCAAACGGGAATCGTAGCCCCGCCGACAACCCACATTAAAGTGTTCTTGATCGCCTGCCAAAACATCGGCTCTTCGCTAAACAGACGATAATAATTTGTAAGGCCTACAAATTTCTTGGGACTAATTCCATCCCAATTCGTCAGGCTGATATAAAAAGTTTGCAGCGCCGGCCAACAAACAAAATAGATGATCATGGCGAATGCCGGAAGCAGAAATAAGTATGCAAGCGGATTTGTTTTCCCCGCATCCTTCCGTTTATTGCTGCGCTGCAATAAGGGTATGGCTTCTTGTTTCACAAGAATCGCCTCCTCTTATAGGATGGATGCCCATTAGCCCATGGCAGGCTAAAGGACATCTTGTTTCAACATTCAATCTTATTGGCCTTGTGCAGCTTGTACCAGCTTGTTATATTGATTTTTAATTTCTGTCCAAGCCTGTTCCGGAGTGGCCTTATGAAAGAACATCAATTGCAGCTGCTTATTCAAAATATCTCCAAGTCCAGGAACAGCATTGTCCAAGTAGAAGCCCATCTGTGTCGATTGTACCGATTGGTCCACTTCTTTTTTCAACTCAGAAGCTTTAGCACTGGACATATCAGCCTTAACCGTCGGTGTAGATCCGCCTTCATACCAGAGTTTCACGACATCAGGATTCAAGAACGTGTCGACGAAATCCAAAGCGGCTTGTTTCTTGTCGCCGCTCAGCTTCGCATTGAGCGCCCATCCGCCGTCTGTCGCATTGACGGTCGGGTTCGCCGAAGCATTTGCATTAGCCGACGGGAAAGCAAATGCGCCGGTCGCAACCTTTGTACCCTCGAATGTCGGAATGTCCCAGTTTCCGGCAAGCACCATTGCTGATTGGCCCTTTGCATAGTACTGCGGTACTGCAGCTCCATCGATGGAAGCATCGTCACTCCGGTAATATCCTTTATCGGTCCAGTCGTTAATTTGATTCAGAGCGTTTACAAACCCTTTTTCAAACGCCGGTGTGATACCTTTTTGGAAATAAAACTGTTTGATGTCGTCCATCGGTACTTGATTGTAGAGAATATCGAACAGCGACCACATCTTCGGCAAGTTGGACAATCCGCCATTTTCCATCGGCACGTAGCCCGCTGCTTTTACTTTATCCAAAATGGCGTTGAATTCATCCATCGTTTTTGGCGGAGTGAGGTTCAATTTACTAAAAATATCTTTATTGTAGAAAACCGTAACAGGTGCCGTCATGAAAGGAACACTGTAATACTTGCCTGAAGTTCTTGCGTTTTGGAAGTCGAATGCGCCGGGAACCTCTTTATCCATCCAACCGCGGCTTTTCACATCATTGGTGATGTCCATCAAGTAGTTATTTTTTTGCAGCATTTGCTGCATCGTGTCATCCACATACACAATATCCTGCCCGGAATCGGTATTGAAAGACAGCTTTAAATTTTGAGCATAGTTGGACCAAGGACTCGGATCGTATTTAATCGTTACGTTCGGATGCGTCTGGTTAAAAATTTTGATCGTTTGATTCATAATGTTAACACGGGCTTCGTCGGTCATCGTAGAAGTTACCGTCAAAGTAACTTTTCCGGCGCCAGCGCCGCCTGAAGCTTTTGCGGCATCATTTGATCCGGATGTGCAGCCGGCCATGCTGAACGCCGTCATCGACAGCAGGAAAAATATTGAATACGTTTTTAATTTTTTCATGTTGCATCCCCCTATTTTTTATTTTGGCCTATATTAACGATGCGGCCGCTTCATCCAGGCAAACGTGCACATTCGGATGCCGCTGCAGTACCGTAACAGGAACTTGATTCGTCACTTCATCGTGCAAAGCTTTTCTCATGATCTCCGCTTTTTTGGCTCCATCGGCGATAAGAATGGCTGTATTCGCTTCCAGCACATGCTTGATTCCAAGCGTTATTCCTTGCTGTACATCCTGCTGCTGATTTTGGAAATATTTCACGGAAACTTGTTTGGTAACGGAATCGAGATCGATAACATGCGTGTACAGATCAAAGCTGACGCCTGGCTCGTTAAAGCCCAGATGGCCGTTCATACCAACTCCAAGCAGCAATAAATCAATGCTCCCATGAGTCTTAATCAGTTCATCCATCGACTTGCATTCGGCTTCCAAGTCGCTGCTTTTGCCATTGAAAAAATGAATGTTTCTTTCCTCGATGCCGCATGGTATAAAAAAGTGTTCATTCATCGTTTGTCTGCAGCTGCCCTCATCCGATTCATCGAGTCCGACCCATTCGTCGAGGCTGATAAAGCGGCACCGGTCAAAATTCACCTCGCCTCGACGTGCTGCTTCCACTAAACAAGATAATGTACCGAGCGGTGAATTTCCGGCTGCAAAGCATACTAAGGAATCAGGCTTTCGATTGATACACTGAATGATCAGTTCGGCTGTCTGCAAAGACATTGCCGTATAGTCGTGAGCTACATACGTTTTCATGCCGCACCTCCTTGTTGGTTAAATATGCCCATTTGTTCGAAAGCAAGAGCAACGGCTCCGACAGCTCCCGCTTCCTCCCCTAAAGCTGTAAGCACGATCTCCGTCGGAATCGGCGTTAAATTGGCTACGGATTCACGAATGAGATCGATTACAAAATGAAGCGATTGAGAAACTCCGCCGCCAAGTATAACTTTTTTGGGGTTCAGCAAGCTGACGATATTGGCAATTCCGATGGACAAGTCGGCGACAAAACGATCAATAATCGAAATCGCTTTTTCGTCCCCTTCGGCATACTGCTCAAACAAAATGTGGGGCAAAATGCCATGCTGAGACAATGCCACCCCGGATATTTTTTTCTCGAAAAGCCCGAATTGACCGAACGCATTGAACTTGTTGTCAAGAACATCCTGCTCCGAAACGAGATAACCGACTTCACCCGCCATATGACTGCTTCCTTGGATGAGGGAGCCGTTCGCAACAATCGCGCTTCCCACTCCGGTTCCGATCGCCACAACCACGAAGTCGTTCGAATTCGGTGCCGAGCCGATCCATCGTTCGCCTAATGCCGCACAATTCACATCGTTTTCTACAAAGACGGGCTTATTCAAATACTGCTGCATTTGATCTCTGAATGGAACATGGCTCCAATTTAATGCGGGAGCTTCGATAATAATCCCTTCTTTGCTATTCGTGACACCCGGCACGCCGAAACCGATTGCAACAACTTGTTCCAGCGATATAGCGGCGGCACTTAAGCTTTTCATAATGTGCCCATAAATTTTTTCAAGCCCTTCCGTCGTTTTTACTTTTTCCTTGTAAACGATTTCTCCGTTTTGATTGGCAATTATGACAATAATTTTTGTTCCGCCGATGTCGACTCCAACAGCATAGGTTTCTTCAGCAGAGGTTTGCTGAGAATTGTTCGTACTTAACATAATTTTTTTTTCTGCACCTCAGTTCGGCAATTTGAAAATGCGTTGTTTAGTTAGTTTGTTCTTCGAACGTACTATCTAAAACGAATATACACCGTTTTCATAGTTATGTCAATTAAAAAACAAACTAAAAAAACACAGCTTGTTTGTAGTAGACATACAAACAAGCCGTGTTTAGATTATCCCGTGCATGATAAAAAAATCATTACATAATATTCTGCTCTTGTTCGAAAGCATAAGCAATAACCCCAAGTGCTCCTGCTTCCGATCTCACCGCAGCAGTTTCGATGGTCGTTTGAATCGGCGTCATTTTACTTACCTTGGATTGAACTTCGTTCAAAACAGGCTGCATATAGCCTGACACTTCACCGCTGATAATCACTTTCTCCGGATTGAGCAGACTGACCATATTGGCAATTCCAATAGACAAACTGGTTACAAAGCGGTTCACAGCAAGGACAGACTTCGGTTCCCCCTGCTCGTATGCACGGAACAACTGTTGTACCGAGCCTTGGCTCCCCACGAGTGCAGTTCCCGAAATCTTCTTCTCAAAAACTCCGAATTCGCCGGACACGTTCGTCCGATTGCTCGATACATCTTCCTCAAGCAGAAAATAGGCGATCTCTCCGGCCATAAAATCTTTTCCAAGCACCAAATTCCCGTTCGCTATAATCGCACTGCCGACACCGGATCCCATGCCTATATAAATGTATATAAAATCTTCCAGGTCTTTGGCCCCGCCAACCCATCGTTCACATAAAGCCGCGCAGTTCACATCGTTATTGATGTAAATGGGTTTGGCCAAATACTTCTTCATTTCATCGACAAAGCGGACATTTTTCCAGCCAAATTCGGGTACATCAACGATAATTCCTTCTTTGCAGTTGGTTAAACCGGGAATGCAAAAACCGACCGCGACCACAGCATCCATTGGCACGGAAGCTTTATCTAAACTTGAGAGAATGCATTCATAAATCGTCCGATAGTCTTTATCGGTTTCCCTCCGCTCCTTCCAGACAACATTCCCGTCAAGATCCGTGATGCAAATAAACAGCCCCTTTAACAGGAGCTCAACCCCAACTCCAAAGCCGGACCGCGGGTTAAACCCTAGCTCGATCGCCTTCCGTCCGCCTTCTCTGGTAGATGTACCGAACCCGGTCTCCATCACAAACTTCTTGGAGATCAATTCATCGACGATAGCGGAAACGGTCGAGCGGCTAAGGTTTAATTTTTGCGCTACCTTGGCCCGACTGATCGGTTGGTCGGAACGAATCATTTCCAATACGAGGTTGCGATTTAATTTTTTCAAATGTTCCAAACTGCCTTTTTTCAATTTCCCTGTCTCCTTGGATTTCGTATAAATTTAATTTAAACGAAGAAGCCGGTCACGTCAATGAACGCAACTTTCCTTACGGCGAATTAGCCAAAACTGGTACAGGACAGCTCAATGGAAAAATCTACAGAGGATGCTGTATAATATTCCAATAAGTTGAGGAGGATCAGCATGGCAGGAGATGCTACAGATTGCCAAGGAAATGGTTAGCGAGTGACTGAGAGGAACACGGGGATAGGCTCTTCCTTGAAGCTTTATTAAATAATGAAATTATTGTAAAATATAATAAATCATATCGGAACGAGCAGAAGGGGAAGGCTATGGACGAAAGAACGCTGCTATTACTTGGAATATTAAAGTCCCAAAGTCTGCATGGCTATCAAATTAATGAATTTATCGATAAAAACTTGAGCAGGGTTACCTCCATGAAAAAAGCTACAGCGTATGCCATTTTGGACAAGCTGAACGCTGCAGGTTTTATCAGCGTACGCGAGGACCAGGAAGGAAACCGCCCGCCGAGAAAGGTGTATTCCATTACTCCGGCCGGCGAAGAAGAATTTTACTTGCTTCTTCGTGGAAACCTGTCTGAGCAGGATACTACGTCCTTCAAGGGCGATATTGGACTTATGTTCATGGACTATCTACCCAAAGAAGAAGCGATCGATTGTCTCTTGCTGCGTTTGAATGGGTTGACCGAACAAATCGAAGAATTGCAACAAATGCCTAAACATAAGTTCTCAAGAGGGGTTGATTTATCGATCGAGCATCATCTTGTATGCAAACAGGCTGAGAGGAACTGGTTGCAATCTGTTATTGAAGAATTACAAAAAGAATAGGCCTTCTTTCGATTCGTACATTTCATAGCGGGTTTTGCGCTGCAGCGCAGAGCCTGCTTTTTTTGTGTCGGTTTTAGCATGAATATTACCAAGAAAGAAAATTAAAGATAGTCAAAATTCAAATAGTCAGTATTGACTAATCATATCATGCAATATATAATCAATCATGAATTAGTCAGTTATGACTATTCAAAAATAAACTATTCAGGAGGAAATCATGTTATTATTTTTCGCGGTTCTGTTTATAAACTTAGCGTTGGTTGCTTATACTATCGGTGTCTGGGCTGAAAAAATTTCAGGTCGGCTGAAACCGAAGCATCTCGCTTTCTTCTTTGCCGGTCTATTGTTCGATGGAATAGGTACTGGCTTTATGGGGCAGCTGAACCAAAACAGAGAGATTAATTTGCACGGTATTACAGGCATGGTCGCCCTTCTGCTGATGCTAATTCATGCCATATGGGCAGCAATTGTATTATGGAGAAAGAAGGAAAAGCAAATCGGTCAATTCCATAAGTTTAGCTTAGTGGTTTGGGGATTGTGGTTAGTACCTTACTTGATTGGGGTCGGACTAAGTATTTTCAAATAAGCCATCGCTTTGCCCCATCTCCCGAATATTAAGGGATATGGGCATGGCAAAAAACGCCTCTGTTATACTTCATAACAGAGGCGTTGCTGTCTTGTGGTCCCCGACTCCGGCGCGTACCGGAACTTCACGTTTTTCGTTCCCGCGGAAGCACAATAGATGCTGTTCCACCGAACGGCTGCATCGGTTAAAGCATTAAAGTTGAAAATGATGAAACTCGGTCCCCCCATAGAGAGAACCGAGTTCATTAGGCGGTTAAGGATTATTTTTTGTAAAATTGTTGATACGCCTGTCTTCTTTCTTTCATAATGGCTTCGCCCCCCGTATCCTTCCATTCCTTGAGCTGCTGGTCATAGATACTGTCGACTTCGGTAGACTTGGCGGTAATAATCTTAGCCAACATCTGCTTGACCTTGTCGTTCAGAATCTGCGAATACTTGATTTCCGCTTGAATTGGAATGTCGACGCGAGGACCTGTATAGCCGTCACGCGCACCGGTCTTAATGCTGCTGATTGTAAAGTCTTTAAATTGCGGATCGGCTGCGTTGGCTGCAATGTTCTTGTCTGGCGAGTCCGTGCTTACATATTTGCCGTTCATAATCATGGCGTAATCTTGATTATTAAAGAGAATTTGGGTGGCTTCAGGCGTTGTCAATGCAAATGGAATGCCGTCGTCGCCTGTTTTGTAAGAAACGCCTTCTTTTCCGAATTGCAGTGCGATAAGATTGTTCGGTTCCGCCATCCAGTTCAAATATTTGATAACCGAATCGACGTTTTTGCTCGCTGCCGGAACCATCAGATAAATACCGCTAGGGGAATACATCGGTTTAGGATACTTGCCGTTCGACGCTTTGAACGGATCGATCGTCGCGAGAACAGCTTCAGGATTGTTTTTCTTCAGGTTCGCATAGTAGCCGCTGTAAACCGGATCATTTGTGTTCGGTGTAGCAGACCCTGCGAGGCCGTTGACGACTTGTTTGTTGAATGTCTGACTGAAGTCTGCCGCAAGCGGGAAGTCTTTATCGAGCAGACCTTCATTATATAGTTTGTTTAAGAACTTGAAGGCTTCCTTGTTGCCAGGCAGCGTCCATCCATCCGGATCGGCGAACAGATCCTCTTCTGTGATTTTGCTCCAATCCCAGAAGGAGTTGGTTAGCGGCTTAATATGGAACATATCGATCAACGAAAAAGGAATAACCTTTCCGCCGGTATTGCCCGGATCCTTCTCTTTAAACGCTTTCAATGTTTGATACCACTCGTCCGTTGTCGTTGGCAGCGGCAGATTCAATTTATCCAGCCAATCTTTACGAACGATTGTTGTCGTTTGCGATTGAATGACCCGCAGCGCCGGAATGGTATACTGCTTGCCGTTAAAAACGCCGTCCTTCAACGTAGGAGCAAGAACTTTCTTCAACTGTGGACCGTATTTGTCGATCGCCGGCCCGAGATCTGCGATACCGCCGCTTTGCACGTAGCTTTGAACGGTTGGCTTGTCATACGTAAAAACGAGATCCGGGGCTGTTCCTGATGCCATCAATACATTCAGCTTCTTGACTTCCTCAGAGCGAGGAATGGTGACGAACTTGACAGTAATGTTGTTCGGATCGCCAAAGTTTTTCTGGATGTACTGCGTCATGAAATTGTCAGTGATTGGCGGGGCGCCTGCCGGCGCATTACTTCGATCAAACAGCTCGACCGTTAAAGTGATCGGCGGACCCTTCGGGGTCTCGTTCGCCGCTGGCGAACTTCCCGGAGTGGTCGAGTTACTTGAGCTGTTTTGCGAGCTGCTGCAGCCTGCAAGCGAGATAGCGGTCGTCGCTAAAACTGCCATTGCTACGTTAATGGTTTTGCGAAATTTGACTCGCATGTTTGTATCCTCCCTTTAATCTGTCGAATGTATAGTGAATTCAACCGCTTGAAACGGTCGAGACAGCTATCAGCCTTTTACTGCACCTACAAGCATGCCTGAGATAAAATAACGTTGGAGCCACGGGTATACGAGTAGAATGGGCACCGTTGCGAACATGATGCTCGCCGCCTGCAAGCTCTGCGGCACCGGGGCAGAGCCTCCAAAGCCTTCTTGGGCAGTGGCGTCGTTCACCTGGCTGTTGATCACGATCTCATAAAGCTTCTGCTGAATCGGATAAAGATGTGAGTCGTTGATATAGAACAGCGCATCCTGAAACATGTTCCATCGATCGACCGCCGAATAAAGAGCCAATGTCGCTATAATCGGCAACGACAGGGGCAGCGCGATCCGTATCAAATAACGGAAGTGCCCGCATCCGTCCATCCAGGCGGAATCTTCTAATTCAGCCGGGAGCTGAGAGAATGAAGTTTTTAAGATAATCAATAAGAAAGCATTGATAAGCAAAGGAATCACTAGCGACCAAACACTGTTCAACATATGCAGCTGTTTAATCAACAAGTAATTCGGGATAATCCCAGGATTAAAAAACATCGTGATGATAATGAGGGCAAACAACAAGTTCTTTCCCTTGAAATTCCGCCTGCTAAGCGGATAGGCAGCCAAGATAGTGGCGATCAAACTCACGCCCGTATAACCGGTCACGAGCCAGACCGTAAACATTAGCGAGCGAATCATACTCATGTCGCCAAACACGTTCTTGTACGGTTCGAAATTCAAATCAATTGGCCACAAAGTCACTTCGCCGGACATAACAGCCCGGTTGCCGCTAAGCGATAGAGCAAAAATATGAAGCATCGGCACAACACAGAATAAACAAAAGATGCCCAGCAGGAACATAATAATGATATTGCCGATTTTCTCAGTCGGATTTTGAATCATGGATGTACCCCCTTTAGAAAATGCCCTGATTGTTGATTTTTCTCGAAATGAATTCTGCTGACAGAAGGAGAATCAATCCGACTACAGATTGGAACAAACCGACGGCCGTTGCGAGAGTGAATCTTGCCGACTGAATCCCTACGGAATATACATAAGTGCTGATTACTTGGGCGTAGTCCATAACATACGAATTTTTCAGCACATACGGCTGCTCGAAGCTAATGTTGGCCATATTGCCGATTTGAAGAATGAACAGGACAACGATCGTCGGCTTGATGCCCGGCAAAGTGACATGCCAGATCTTGCGCATCCGGGTTGCGCCGTCCACTTCTGCCGCTTCATACAATTCCTTATTGATTCCTGTAAGCGCTGCGAGGTATAGGATCGTTCCCCATCCCGCATTACGCCAAACTCCGGTCCCCACATAGGTTGTAATCCATAGCACCGGTTTCTCCAAGAAAGGAATAGGGGAAGCGCCAATCGCCGTCAGCATATGATTGATCGAACCGTTATTGGTTGAGAGCAATTCAATGGCCATTCCCCCTACGATGACCCAGGAAATAAAGTGGGGCAGATACATCAATGTCTGGCTTACCTTTTTGTACCATTGAACCCGCAACTCGTTCAGCAGAAGCGCTAAAATAATGGGAACTGGAAATGTGAGCAAGCCAAGCACGTTCAACATCAAAGTGTTGCGAAGCGCCTTATAAAACTCGGGCATGGCGAAGATTTCTTTAAAGACTGCAAACCCTACCCAAGGACTGGCCCAAACGCCCTTGAATATGTTGTATTCTTTGAAAGCAACCATAACGCCAGCCATCGGAATGTACTTGAAAATGATGAAGAATGCCATCGGAACGACCATCATGATGTAGAGCGGCCATTGTCGTTTCAAATAGGCGATGCCACCTCCTTTGACTGCAAGAATGGAGGTTTTCGTGCTTGCTTCCGTTTTCATTACATCGTTCCTCTCCATTTGGTGTACTCTCCTTTTTGTATTTTTTATATTTGAATTGTAATTTTAAGCGCTTTCAATATCCATGGACAAACTTTTAACCGTTTGTATTAATTATGGATAACATTTTTATTAAACTCCCCTATCTTTGCATAAAAAAAGACCTATCGCTGCTTCCGCGATAAGTCCGATTTATTCTACTTGTTTAGGGTTTCAAATTCCTGCCGATCAGATCTGCTATTTTCTATTAAAATTCTGGAGGGGGGAAAACCCTTTATTTTTTTGAATAGCTTGCTGAAATAATAAATGTCTTCAAAACCGCATTTATAAGCAGCTTCCCGAACGGTAAACTCACCGCTAAGGAGAATATTCTCAGCATTGTTGATTTTCATTCTATTGATATACTCTTTAACGGATGCCCCCATGTATTTCTTAAATAGAGTTCCAAAATACGCGGTAGTCAAGCCGGCAACAGATGCCAGCTCCTCAACTTCAATTTGATTCTGCAAGTTGCTTAAAATGTATCTAATAGATTTCTGAATGCGTTTGTCTATATTCGCATTGTTGTCTTTATAGTACAAAGACTTGAAATAATAATGAAGAATCAGAAACAGCAATGCACGCGCTTTCAATTCATGACCTTTATTTTTCTTTAACCATTCAAATGTCAACTCATTGTACAATGAATGCAATTCTTCTGGCTCGTCGATATGTGAAATTAAAGGAAACGGCAAATGAACGTCCTTGCCTTCCAGATCATAGAGTTGGATGTTCAGTGCATAACTGGTCATCAAATTTGTGGGGTCAGTGGTTGCGCTTCGGCGGCTGCCTTTAGGAATACATATGAGATCCCCTTGATTGACTTCATGGACAGTGCCATTAATGGAGTAGTAAGCCCTTCCCTTAAAAATATATGTTAAATCGACAAAATCTGTCGTCGCATCTTCAATAATCCAAGTGGGTGTGGAGTGTCTGTTGATGAATAATTCAATTCGAGGATTAATTTCGACATATTCCATAGAAATTATCCTTTCTAATATAAAATTATACAATTAACCCAATACCTACTGATTGAATATATTATATTATGATCTTTTTGTGGATTCAAGGAACTCTACATGGAAAGATATAGGGACATGCTGCCGAAGAAGGAAATTTCAAATCCCCCCCTTTCGTTTTGAATATTGTAAAACTTTGTTCAATGCGTCTTCACAGTTTATGTGAAATAAATCACAACCATACGGTAATATAAAACTAAGCAGTCCCAACATGATGATAAGAAGGTGATCCGCTTGAGCCCGTCGCAAAAACACGAAAAACGCCTCATGATTTTAATGTTTGCCGTCGCTTTTGTAATGCTTGCCTCTTTTGTCAGAAAGCTTTTTTGAAACCCGCCAACACCATGCCAAAAGGAGATGAAACCTTATGCCTAACTACGATCCCGTTTTTTACAGCCGCATGCTCACGGAGCTTACTTTATCGTTTCATATCATTTTCGCAACGATCGGCGTCGGCGTGCCGGTGATGATTATGCTCGCCGAACTTGTCGGCATACAGCGCAAAGATCCTTACTACACGCTGCTCGCACGCAGATGGGCGCGCGGATTTGTCATTACCGTGGCCATTGGCGTCGTAACCGGGACGGCCATCGGCCTCCAGCTCAGCCTGCTTTGGCCGAATTTTATGAAAATAGCCGGTCAGGCCATCGCCCTGCCGCTTTTTCTGGAAACGTTCGCCTTTTTCATCGAAGCGATTTTCCTCGGCATCTATTTGTACACCTGGGAACGGGTCAAACCGAAGCTTCATTTGCTGCTTCTGGTGCCGGTCGTTTTGGGCTCCTCGGCTTCCGCATTTTTTATTACAACGGTTAACGCGTTTATGAATACTCCCCAAGGATTCACCTTGAAGGACGGAATGATTACAAACGTGAAGCCGCTGCTCGCGATGTTCAACCCTTCCATGCCGACCAAAGTGGCCCATGTGCTCTCCTCGGCCTACATGACCGGCGCTTTCATACTGGCAGCTATTGCCGCCTACTCGCTTCTCCGAAAAAGAGGCGACGCCGTATACGCCAAAAAAGCACTGAAACTGACGGTCGCCGCAGGTCTCATTTTCTCGCTGGCTACCGCCTTCATCGGGGATTTGTCGGGGAAATTTTTGGCCAAAAACCAGCCGGAAAAGCTGGCCGCAGCCGAATGGCATTTCGAAACTTCCACGAATGCGCCGCTCGTGCTCGGCGGTATTTTGACGGAAGACCGTGAGATCAAATACGGGTTGAAAATCCCGTACGCGCTCAGCATTTTGGCCGGAGGCACACCGGGTGCGGAAGTCAAAGGACTGAACGATATTCCGGAGGATTTGCGCCCTCCGCTGTACGTTCATTATTTTTTCGATATCATGGTCAGTATTGGCATGTTTACGATTGTCGCGGCGGTTTTGCACCTCTGGTTTTCCCGCAAAGCCTATGGCAAGCCGTATCCGAAGTGGCTGCTGTTCGTCATTATTTTGTGCGGACCGCTGTCGATGATCGGGATTCAATCCGGATGGTTTTATGCGGAGGTCGGACGGCAGCCCTGGATTTTGCGCGGGTATATGAAGGTTGCGGAAGCAGCCACGTCTTCCCAACAGGTCGATACGATGCTGCTCCTGTTTTGTCTGCTGTATCTGGTGCTGGCGCTGACTGCGGTTAAAGTACTGTCCAAGCTTTTCCGAAAAAACAACGTCTCGAACGAGCTAATCGCGCTTGGCATCGCAAAGGAGGGCGGTCAACGATGAATTTGGAATTATTGGGAATAACGGTGTTATGGATATTTTTGTTCGGTTATTTGATTGTGGCATCCATCGATTTCGGCGCAGGATTTTTCAGCTACTATTCCGTGATCACGATGAAAAAGCATATCATTCATAAAGTCATCGAAAGATACTTGTCGCCCGTCTGGGAAGTCACCAACGTCTTCCTCGTCTTTTTCTACATCGGCATGGTCGGCTTTTTCCCGGAAACAGCCCGCTATTACGGGACTGCGCTGCTCGTTCCGGGCAGCATCGCCATCGTCCTGCTTGCCGTCAGGGGAGCCTACTATGCGTTCAGCACGTACGGTTCCAAAGACAACAAATGGTACATGCTGATCTACGGCGCAACGGGCCTGCTCATCCCGGCGACGCTGTCCGCGGTGCTGATCATTTCCGAAGGCGGCGTTGTTTTCGAGCGCGGCGGAGACATCGTCATGGACTGGAGCGCGCTTCTCGGAAGCACGTACACCTGGGCGGTTGTCCTGCTGGCGCTTGTCAGCGTGCTATATATTTCGGCCATGTTTCTGAGCTACTATGCTCACAGGGCGCACGATTTGCCGGCGTTCAAAATCGTACGCGGCTACGCCCTCTTTTGGAGCGCTCCGACCATCGCAGCCAGCCTGTTCGTATTTTTCGCGATCAGCAGGCAAAATCCGGACCATTTTCGGAGCATGCTCGATCTGGGCTGGATGTTCGGCGCTTCACTGCTCTGTTTTCTGGCCGCCGTCTGGCTGGTCTGGAAGCAGCGCCGGCTTGGGCTCGCTTTTATCATGGTCATTTTGCAGTTTGCGTTCGCCTTTTTCGGTTACGGAAAAGCCCATTTGCCGTACATTCTTTATCCGTACATTACGATCCACGACAGTTTTACCAACCCGTCTATGGGCATGGCGCTGGTGATTGCCTTTATTGCGGGACTGCTTATTTTGATTCCGTCCCTAATCCTGTTAATGCGCCTGTTCCTCTTTGACGCCGATTATGTGCAGGGCAAGCGGGCTTGAGCCAGGCCGGTCGGTCAACTATGTTTGACGTGCTGGAGCGTCTGCGTAAAAATTTGCTCGATATGGCTGTCATCAATCGAATAAAAAACCGTCTTCCCCGCCTTGCGCCGTTTGACGATCCGCAAATTGCGCAGGTAGCGGAGCTGGTGGGAGACGGCAGATTGTCCCATGCCGAGGATAACCGTTAAATCGTGGACGCATAGCTCGCCCTGCAGCAAAGCGTAGATCAATTTAACCCGCGTCGGATCTCCCAAAGCCTTGAAAATATCGGACAAATCCGCCGCGGTAGTTTCGGAAATCATTTTTTCTTTAATTTCGGCAACATTGGATGTCCCTTCGCAGGAATCATCGCACTGCTCTTGAAATGGTGTTATTTCTGCGTGTACGTCCGCCATTATGACCGCTCCCTCTTTTTTCTGATTGATTCATTATAACAAAAAAGAAAAACCGGCTCTACACTACCGGGCATATCACATACTTGCACGGGAACAAGTTTATACTAAAACTTGTTCTTTTGTTATGCGCCTATGGCGGCGCGGCCGTTCTTCCCCAACCCACGACTCTCCTGCTCGATTTGTGGTGCTGAAGTGGGCCTTCCCTCTCCTGCACAGGTAGCGGGCGCAGAAGTGAGGGGGACAAGGCGGCGCGGCCGTTCTTCCCCCCATGCCTCTCCTCCACGGGTTGCGGTGCTGAAATGGGCCTTCCCTCTCCTGCACAGGTAGCGGGCGCAGAAGTGAGGGGGACAAGGCGGCTTTGCAAGGAAAAGCCTGCGAAAGTGCAGGCTTTTTCCTCGGAAATGGTTCATTTTGGCGAAAAGCCTGCGATTGTGCAGGAATTTTCGATGAAAATGTACCTGTGCCCATGTTCGCGGCGAAAAGCCTGCACAATTGCAGGAATTTTCCGTTACCAGGAGATCACCGGGCAAAAAGCTGCACTTTGCCAGGTTTTCTTCACACAACCTGGCAAATTGCGCGATCGGCTCCGGCGTGTGGGTTTCCGGTCAGGCCTCATATGGTCGACCGACCGCCATCATGCAGCGTAACACCGAACGCTCGAAGCTGCGCGCGGTGCACTTTTACAAGCATGTTTCGCATTGCGCTAGTGCCGGCTCCAGCAGTCTCAACAAGCCTAAATTAAGGCTTGTTCTTTTTTATTGCCAATCGGCGCATTCTGGAATATAATACATATGAACAAATGCTCATATATTAATTCAGGAGGGATCACATATGTCGTCGCACAACCACTCCCATCGCGATCATTCCCATGATCATTCGCATGAACACGATCACTCGCACGGGCATCATGACGGACAGAATCACGGACATAACCATGGAAACAGTCACGGCCACCACCATCACGGACACGGGCATGGACACTCTCACGCCCCCAATAGCAAAAAAGGGCTGACCATTGCGCTGATCATTACGAGCGCCATCATGCTGCTGGAATTTTTCGGAGGACTCGCTACGAACAGTCTCGCCCTTCTCTCCGATTCCGGCCATATGCTAAGCGACGCGGCTTCGCTCGCATTAAGTCTGACAGCCATGTGGTTCGCGACCAGACCTTCGTCCCCACGCAAATCGTTCGGGTACTACCGCTTTGAAATATTGGCGGCTTTGTTCAACGGAGTCTCCTTGTTCATCATCGCCGCGTTTATTATCAAAGAAGCTATCGACCGTTTCTTCGCTCCGCCCGAAGTTTCCAGCGGCTCGATGATTCTTATTGCCGCTGTCGGATTAATCGCAAATCTGGCAAGCGCCTGGGCGCTGATGAAGCAAGGGGATATCGAGGGCAACATCAATGTAAAAAGCGCCTACTTGCACATTATCGGGGACGCACTAGGCTCGGTTGGCGCGATCATAGCCGGATTGTTCATGCTTTCCTTCGGCTGGTACGTTGCGGACCCTATTATCAGCGTGGTCGTCTCCGTCCTTATTTTGAAAAGCGCTTGGGCTGTAATCCGCAATGCGATCCATATTTTGATGGAAGGCACGCCGATCACGATTGAAATGGATCAGGTGAAACAAACGTTGGAACGCATTGACGGAGTTATTAACGTGCATGACCTTCATGTGTGGACCATTACGTCCGGCCTCGATTCTTTGACCTGCCATATGCTGATCGAGGACGATAAGGACGGTCAAGACATTTTGCAGAAGGCGATTCACGAAATGGAAAACAAATTTCAAATCCGTCACACGACGATTCAAGTGGAAAAATCCAACCTGCAGCATGCGGAATGCAAGATATAAAGCTGCAGGCAACAACAAAAAGGCTGCGATGAAGTTAGTTATCGTAGCCTTTTATCATGCATAATCGGCCATCATAAGGTGACCGTTGCCTCCTGACAAGTCCCTTCCTCGTTCCATATGACGCGTTCTCCGTAATTTTTCCCCCAGTTGTACATCATTTTCAATACGGGCATTAAACTTTCACCGTGTTCGGTCAACGTATATTCGACACGGGGCGGAACTTCGGGATACACTTTCCGGTAGACCAACTGATCTTCTTCCAATTCACGCAGCTGATTGGTTAACATCTTTTGCGTAATATGGGGGATCAACTTTTTCAGTTCGCTAAACCGTTTGGTTCCCTCCAGGCCGAGATGCCACAATATGATTAATTTCCATTTCCCCCCGATAACCGCCAAAGTTAATTCTTTCTCGCAATTTATCTCCATAAGATTGATTCGTTCTTTGACTTCACTGGCCATGATCATCCTCCTCCTTTCCTTAGTATACTATAAATTCACGGTTCGTTTTTATATAGTTTGCGCTATTTAATGCCGGCGCCGATTTACCGAAGCGGCAAAAGGTCAATGCATCCGCTCATGCGGACGCATTGACCCTAACAACATGATGTGGTTGACGACCGTCATGCGTCTCCACACCGCGCGCAGCGCGCGGTGCGGGGGCGCTTTCGCGCCCCGCGGCTTATTCCAGGTTGGCGTGTCTGCCGTACATCCGGCCGGAGTCCAGCCCCTGTTTGTCCATCAGCCTGAGAATGACGGCGTCGTAAAAGACCAACAAAGTTTGCTCGAATAAAGAAGCCATAGGCTGAATAGTCGTATGGCCGCCGCTCGCTTGATCTTTGGGCGAACCCGGCAGTTTCACCGCAACATCCGCCAACCTTCCGATGGTGGACTCGGGAGCAATCGTGACGGCAACAACGGACGCCCCGAGACTTTTCGCTTTCTCGGCCATCGGAACCAAGCTTTTCGTTTCCCCCGAGCCCGTGCCGATGACGAAAATATCGCCCCTGCCGATGCCCGGAGTCACCGTTTCACCGACCACATAGGCGTCAATCCCGGTGTGCATCAGGCGCATGGCGAATGCCCGCCCCATTAAACCCGATCTTCCGGCTCCCGCCACAAACACCTTCCCGGATTGCAAAATAAGATCGGCCAATTTCTCGGCCTCTTCCTCGCCGATCTGCTCCACCGAGCGCCCGAGCTCCTTGACGATCTCGACTGCGTATTCGATCGTTTCCATAGCGGTTAAACCTGACGGATCAAACGTTTCATTTCCGCCGCGGCCGCCTTTTTATCTTCATGGCCGGTAATGCCGCCGCCTACGATGACCAGATCCGGATTGGCTTTGATAACTTCCGGCAGCGTATTCAGCTTGATGCCTCCTGCGATCGCCGTTTTCGCATGCTTGACGACGCGCTTGATCGCCGTAAGCTCTTCGAAAGAGTTTTTGCCTGCGGCCTGATGGTCGTAACCGGAATGAACGCAGATATAGTCAACGCCGAGAGCGTCGATTTCTTTTGCCCTGCCTTCAATGTCCTTCACGTTGATCATGTCGACCATAATTTTTTTGTTTTGCTTTCTCGCTTCCTCTACCGCGCCGCGAATCGTCGAATCGTCGGACGCTCCCAGAACGGTAATGATATCCGCTCCCGCTTCGGACGCTTTCATGACCTCATACCCGCCGGCGTCCATAATTTTCAGATCGGCCAGCACGCGCAGCGACGGAAACGCCTCTTTGATTTCTTTTACGGCTTTCAGCCCTTCGTTAATGACGACCGGCGTGCCGATTTCGACGATATCAATATATTCCCCTACCTCCGCAACCACTTGCTTCGCTTCGGGAATATCTACTAGATCCAGTGCTAATTGCAGTTCCATCCTCGTATCGCTCCTTCTGAAATAAAGTTGTTCTTCAACACATGCTTATTGTAGAACCTTAATTTCATTTAAGGAAGTAGGCACTTTGGCGTGCGGTAGTTACGCGGAGGATACTATTGGCGTATTACACGGCCCGGCCTCTCGGATTTTTGGCGGAAGATCCCTGCAGCAACCGTTCGTATTTTTTCTCCAGCGAATCCCAGCGGTTGCTGAAAATAATAATCCCGATCGTAGGCAGCACGACAACCCGCGCAATCATATAGCTCAAAATAAACGATCCGTTCGTAATCAGTTCGATCATGCTGAAAAGCAGTGCGAGCCCGACCCCAAAACCGAGAAAACCGTGCATGAGCACGTATTTTCTTCTGCCCATTTCACGTTTCGCCCGCCACTTCGATACGAATTGTTTTTTTCCATTATCCATGCTCTCTCTTCTCCCCCCGCGAGATTTTGTCGACTATACCCGGAATTATTCCGGCGCAGTCAAAATGACAGGTCCCGCTTTCGTAATGGCAATTGTATGTTCATACTGAGCGGACAACTTCCCGTCAGCGGTTCGCGCGGTCCAACCGTCGTCGTCGATCGTCATGCGATACGTTCCCGCGTTCAACATCGGCTCAATGGTAAAAACCATTCCTTCCTTAAGGCGGAATCCTTTGCCCGGCGACCCGACGTGCGGAAAATTAGGCTCCTCATGCATGCTTCTACCCACTCCATGGGCAAGCAAATCGCGCACGACGCCAAAACCGTTTTGCTCCGCATGGTGTTGAATCGCATGGACGACATCGCCGATCCGGCTGCCGACGGTTGCCCGTTCGATACCGATGTACATGCACTCTTTCGCGACCCGCATCAACTTCTCGGCTTCCTCCGAGACGGGGCCGACCGCATAGCTCCATGCGGAATCGCCGACCCAACCGTTCAGCTCCGCGACGATATCAATGGTGACGATGTCTCCCTGCCGAAGCGGCTTGCTGTTCGGGAACCCGTGCGCGATCACATCGTTGACGGAAGCGCACGTTGCATACCGGTAGCCATTGTAGCCCAAAGTGGGCGCTCTCCCTCCGGCGTTCGTGATAAGCCGCTCCACTTCGTCGTTAATCTCCTGCGTCGTTATGCCCGGGCGAATCAACTCGGCCACTCTTTTGTGGCATGCCGCCACGAATTTCCCGGCTATTTTCATTTCTTCGATTTCCGCCGCCGATTTCAAAGTCACCATACTACCTGCTCCCTCCCGGCAAAATTCCCGTAAGCAGCGTTTCCGCAGCCTCGTCGCCATCCATCTCTTCATGCTGATGATGAATATGCAATCCGGCATAGCCGACCAGCGAGCCAATCAGCATGTTAGCCGCCTTTTCCGGGCTTCGCCCGCCGGCGCATTCCCGCACAACCTCCGCCAGCGGCAAGTACAGCTCTTCGTGGAACCGCTGGGACAGCTCCCGGTAGCGGCCGTCGGGCAGCTGGTGAAAATTTTCCGCCGACATTTTGTACAGGATGAACACCGAAAGATCCTCCGACCACTGGCGAAGCATGAGCACGATATAATTCCGCAGCCGCTCAGGCCATGGTCCTCCGCCGCCCAAAGCGGTTTCCGTGACCGATTTCGCCTGTTCGAAAGCACACCACAGCAAATCGTCAAACAATTCGTATTTATTTTTGTAATAATGATAAACCGTTCCATAACCGAGTGCGGCTTGGGCCGCTACATCGCGCATTTCCATAGTTATGCCTTTATCGATATACACCTGCGCAGCCGCCCGCAGCATTTGCTGCATCCGGTTCGCACGAATCTCTTCGTTCTGTTCTTTCGTTCGGGGAGACATGATCGGAAAGCCCTCCTTTTTTGACCTACTGCAATGTCAAAATAAAAATACAATAATTTTCCTTTCCCGTCAACCCGAAAATACACTGCACGAATTCCCCGCTTCAAAAGAGGCGTCGACAAGCCGTATATTTGAGGTGAGGCACCCATCTATGTGGGAAAAGGTCCATCGCCGGCCATTTCCTCCAACATTTGCTGTGTAAACCGAATCCACTCCCGGGCTGCGAAGGATAAATATCCGTTGCGCCTCCATATCATGGCCAGCTGCCACGGAATTTCCGGCTCGACCAGCGAAAGCAGGCGCACCCGGCTTCGATCGAGCGCTGCGCAAATCGTCTCGGGCAGCATCGCGATGCCGAGGCCGGCCGCGACCATCTCGCTGATGAAATCCCATTGCGAGCTTTCAAAAAGCACGGCAGGCTCAAAGCCCTGCTGTTTGCAGGCCGCAAGGATCCGGTCGTGCAGGGCGAAGTCTTCGCGAAATAAAATAAACGGCTCGGCGGCAAGCTCGGCCAGCGATACCTGCGTGCGCCCGGCCAACGGGTGGGACGGGTGCACGACCAGCTTCAGCCGTTCCTTGACGAAAGAGAACGCATGAAACAGCTCCTCATCCGTCGGCAGCAAAATGACGCCCATGTCCAGCAAGCCGCCGGCGACGCCGGCCTCGATTTTTTTGGAGCCGTCTTCGACCATGTGGATCGCAAGGCCGGGATAACGCTGCCGAAACTTGCTCATGACGACCGGAAAAAAGTTCGAGCCTACCATCGGCGGCAGTCCGATCCGAATGCTTCCGTGCTTCAAGTGCGTCAAATCGTTCAGCTCCGACTTTAAATATTCGAACGATTTCATGATCGGCTCGGCGTGTTTGATAATGACCTGCCCTGCATCCGTCAGCTCGATCCGCTTCCCGTTGCGGACAAACACCTCAACCCCCAGCTCGTCCTCCAAATTTTTGATCGTCTTGCTGATGGTCGGCTGTGTCAGATGCAGCTCCTCGGCCGCTTTTGTAAAGCTGCTCCAGCGAACTACCTCCAGCACATACTGCAAATGGCGCAAATCCATAAGACTCCCCCACTCCCCCATTCTGTATAGATAAATGGAATGCATGACATTCATACTATTCATTTTACCTATGAAAAGCTTTCATGTACACTTGCATGAGATAAACCTCTATCGAGGTCTTTTCGAAGATGAGCGACCGCGTTTAGAGGTAGGTTTATTCGCCAATAAGAATGCGGTTCAAAAAACGAAGGAGGCTGGGGAATGAGAAAAGCTCTCCTGGTCGCGGCGCAAGTTTTGTTTTTCACCGCGGTTTCGTTCGGAATGAATGCCCTGACAGGCTGGCTGCACGTCCCTGTTCCCGGCAGCATTGCGGGCATGCTGCTCATTTTTGCGCTGCTGCAAACGCGAGTTCTCCGGCTGGAATGGGTTGACCTCGGCTCGAAATGGCTGCTGGCGGAAATGCTGCTGTTCTTCATCCCTTCCGCCGTCGGAATGATTCCTTATAAGTCCCTGCTGCTCACGAACGGGCTGCGCATTTTTATCGTTATTTTCGCAAGCATGATCATCGTGATGGCCGGTGCAGGCCTGCTGGCGCAGCTGCTCGCCAAACGCAAAGAAAGGAAGCGGGAAACATGCTCCCATTAGGCTGCTTCATCATGACGGTGCTGTTTTATTACGCTTGCCGACAGCTTTACCGCCTTTTTCCGTTTGTGTGGCTGTCCCCCCTGCTGCTCGTTCCGATCGCGCTGATCGCGGCGGTAGCGTATACGCACATTCCTTATGAAGCCTACGCCGCAGGCAATCGCGTGCTGACGGACATGATCGGTCCGGCTACTGTGGCCATGGCTGTTCCGCTGCACAAAAATTTTGCCATGCTCAAAAAGCATGGCGCGACGATCGTGATCAGCGTGTTTTGCGGAGCTGTCCTTGCGATATTGACTTCGGCGCTGTTCTCCGCCTGGCTTCACCTGGGGGCGAATCTGACGGAAAGCCTCGCACCGCGCTCCGCAACTACGCCTATTGCGGTTGCGGTTTCCGCATCGATCGGCGGCATACCGAACATCACCGCCGTATTCGTCATGGTGACGGGGCTGCTCGGCATCATCGTCGGGCCGCTTGCGGTGCGGGCATTCCGCATCCATAACGACATCGCCCGAGGCATTATGTTCGGAACGAGTGCACATACGGCCGGAACGACCAAAGCGTTCGAATTCGGCTCCGTGTCCGGTTCCATCTCTTCGATCGCAATGATTTTGACGGCTTTCTTTACGTTGTGCGCCGCGCCATGGGTGATGCGGCTTCTGGAACGGTTTGTTTTTTAGCTCGGCCTCCTTCATGTTCTGATAATTTTTCAGGTATTGGCGTATGCTAGTTCCTAACAGATCAACATGACATTGGAGGCAAAATGAGAATTCTGATAACGCTAAGCATTTGCTTTTTGCTGTTTCAGACCGCTGCGGAGGCGGCCCCCCAGAAAGATCGAAAATATTACGAATCCCGCGGAGAAGTTGTTTGGGAAGTAGCGACGAGTGAGAAAGTGATTGCCTTAACATTCGATGACGGCCCTCATCCCGAGCATACGCCGCAAATTTTGGATCTGCTTAAACAATATGACGCGAAAGCGACTTTTTTTGTCGTCGGCAATAAAGTGAAGCTGAATCCGGACCTGCTTCGGCGGGAGGTCAATGAAGGACACGAAATAGCCAATCATACTTACAGCCACGCCTATTTAAGCCGCAGAACAAATATGAAAAAAGAAATCAATCAAACGGAGGAGCTGATCGGCTCCATTACCGGACAACGCAGCCATCTCTTTCGTCCGCCGGGCGGCGTTTTTAACGAACGGCTTGTCGACATCGTCAAGCAGGAAGGCTATAAAATGATTATGTGGACATGGCAGCTCGACACCAGAGATTGGAGCACCCCGGGGGTGGACAAAATCGTCAACCGAGTGTTGAAACACTCCAACAATGGGAATATCGTCCTATTTCACGATTATGTAGAGGGTCCCACTCAGACCATTGACGCTTTGAAAAAGATATTACCGGAATTGAAACAGCGGGGCTACCGTTTTGTCACAGTTACCGAGCTGTTGAGCTACAGCAATGCGATTCCCGCCAAAAAGCCGTAAAGCGCATCGGCGGCTGCGCTATAATTGAGCAAGTCGCAACACTCTGTTTGGGCTAGGAGAACGAACGAGTAAGGGTAATTTGGAGGACAGCCGCTTTTTTTGGGCTTGCGCCTCACCCGGTTAGGTCATGAAACTGCACGACTGGGCAGAAATCAGCTTGCTAGGAAAAAACTGCGAAAGTGCAGGTTTCTCCTCTGAAATTGGCTTGTTTTTAGGAAAAACCTGCAAAAGTACAGGAATTTTCGCTGAAAGTGAACCTAAGCCCATGTCCCGGCTGAAAAGCCTGCACAATTGAGGAATTGTTCGTGGACAGCGATCAAGGATGTAAATTCATGTATTTTTGCAGGTTTTCTTCGTGCAGTCGGGCAAATTATCGTTATCTCCTCTAACATGGGTATTTTTCAGCAGCCTGATTTTCGCAGGTTTCCCCCCAGACCGGCTTACACAGCCGGCTCTGTGACCCCCTGCGCCGGGAGAGGCGCAATGAGGAAAGAGTGCTGTGCCAACATCAGCACCGGCAAAAGAGGCACGTTAGAGAAATATATTAAACAAGGGGCTGTCCCTTCGTCATTATTATGACTAATGGGACAGCCCCCGTCTAATGAGCTGTGTCTAGCCTGTTACACTTTCCACAAACTTCTCCAAAGCGGAAATGTCCGTGATGTTTTTGTTGCATTCATGGCCGTTCATGCACAAATAATTGCCTACCGCTTTATAATAATCGGGCGAAGAATGAGCCGGCTTTTTTTTGGATATCGCCGTAAATAAAGCGAGCTCCTCGTATCTGCCGCATAAAAAGCAATAACTTTTCTTGTTAATGGGCGTAAATCGGCCCTCAACCCCAACGAACTGCCCGTCTTTATGGTAAACCATGAACAATTTATTGGTCGAGATGTCGATCCAGCTCAAATAAGTTACATAACGGTAGTCAATCGTCGATAAATCAGGAACCTTTAGTTTCTTGTTTTTCGGAAAAAGCTTCTGAATCTGTTTTTCCGAAATTTGCGGAAATGCCGCCAAATGCGGCTCTACCGCCCTCAAATACGTTTGGAAATCGTCTGCCGTTTCCAATGCGGAGATCCGTTCCACGATTTGTTTGCGGTCGTCGTCTGCAGATTCCTGCAGCAGTTCCGCTATTTTCGTTTCCGTGCCGTATCTGACGGATTCCAGCACCTTCGGATCGGCAACCGTTCTGAGCGTTTGCAGCAGCAAATGCGCCTGCTTTTTAATAAAATTATATTGATGGTTTCTAATAAATGGTTCACACATACAGGTCCAGCCCCTTATTTGTTAATAGATTGAAATAAGGTGCAAAGCCAAGTATTAGAAACGATGTATGCTTTGTTCGGGCGATTATTTTGGAACAATTGTACGCCCATGCAAAGTATCGCCTCTAAAATGGGCTTTGCATGAGACTGTGCCAATCCGGCAATCTCTAATTGCCATCTGTACCACCTCCACGTCCGGCGATATGGATATTATAAACAAAATTGCCCGTTATCTCAATCCCGTCCGGGGATTGTGTCCCGGCTGAGGATTGCCGCATCGGCTTTAGTGGATATCTTTTTTGCGGAAATTTCCGCCTTTGACATCGTGAATATTGCCGACAGCAAGAAACGCCGAAGGATCGATCTCATCCACGATCGACTTGAGCTTGGCCTCTTCCAGCCGCGAAATGACGGTGAAAATGACTTTTTTGTCGCCGCCGCTAAAGACGCCTTCGCCATGGAGATAAGTAACTCCCCTGCCCAATCTGTCGTTCAATGCGGCCCCGATGTCCTCGGAATTGTCGCTGATGACCCATACGGCTTTGGACTGGTCCAGCCCTTCGATCGTAATATCGATCATTTTGAAAGCGATATAATAGGCGATCAGGGAATACATCGCATGATCGAAGCCGAAGACGAAGCCTGCGCTCCCGAGTATAAACAAGTTGATGAACATGACGATTTCGCCTACGGAAAAAGGAGACTTCTTGCTGATCAGGATAGCGACGATCTCGGTCCCGTCTAGGGAACCGCCCGAGCGGATGACCATCCCGACGCCGATGCCCAGAATGACGCCGCCGAATACCGCGGCAAGCAGCGGGTCTACCGTAATCGCCTTGACCGGTATGAGCAGTGCGGTGCCGACGGACATCAAGATGACGGCGAACAGCGTCGAGACGGCAAACGTTTTGCCGATTTGTTTGTAACCGACGTAAAGAAAAGGGAGATTGAGCACGGACAGCAGCAGCCCGAGCGGCAGATGAAACAAATGCGCCAGCATAATCGAAATGCCTGTAATGCCGCCGTCGATAATTTGATTAGGGACGAGAAAAATTTCCAGGCCAACTGAAAATAAAGCCGATCCGAGCACAAGTAAAAAGATGCGTCGAATCAGCTTTATTTTCGAAAGTTTGGGATGTTGGGCGATAACGGTATGCATGCGGGAATCCTCCGAAAGTTTCTTCCGCCTATTATATCCAATCCGACGGGTTCTACTCTCTTCTTCCCTTGCGCTCTTACATGGTGCCGCCGCCTTGCCTGATCTCGGGAGGAATGACCTCCGGCCCTTTATTTATATACTGATAAATGAAAGTGCCGATCTGCTTCTCGTCAAACGCCGTCAATTCCATCGTCTTAGTCCACGCGTTCACGACGATCTGTTTGTCGGCTGGAATGTCCGTGTTCGGCACTCCGAGTACGCCTGAACCCGCTTTTTTGTACTTGGAGAGCGTTTTGATTTGCTCGATTACGCTTGCGTCCGCATCCGGTTTGTAGTAGATGATGATATCTCCATGCTCCAAATTGTGGACAAGTTTCTCAGTCGGCGGTTTTTCCGTGTAAAAGCCGAATTTCAGATCGTGGGGACTGTGCGTGCCCGATGTCGGAATTTTCATCTCGTAATGCTGCGGATCGTCGGAATGCCCTCTGCCGTAATCTTTATCGGTCGTTACTTGAATCGGAACGCCGAAATTTAAAGCCTCAACGTTATATTTGCCGCTTGCGTTCACGATGAAGTACGTTCCGGTAACAAGGACGGCGGCAGCGAGCAGCGCGTGCGAAACGAGCAGCGCGGTTTTGCTTTTCTTTTTCAAAGCGGCTTTCTGATCTTTTTTCAACCGGCTCGTATTTTCTTTGTTCAGTCTGGACGCATAGACGTATCCGATTACAGCGAGCGCAAGAAGACCGATGCCGAGTAACAGCAGCCATAAGTATGAAGAACTTGCTGCATGCGATGAATGATCCATTTGATTCATATCCATAATTGTGTTAACCTTCCGTTCTTCGAGTAAAAAGTGAGAGTTTGGACAATATCAACACATCAAGCACAAACAAAATCAATCCGATATTAATCGCGTAATCCGCAGCATTCAATATCCCGTTCTTGGATTGAAAATGAATGAAATCCGTTACCTGGTTAAACAGGATCCGGTCCACTGCGTTGCCGGTAGCACCGCCGACGAGGAACGCGGCTGCCGCTTGCTTAACGGGACCTTGCAGCACGCCTTTCCGGCGGTAATACAGGACGGCGGCGACGAAAAAGACGGCGACCGGTACGAACAAGCGACCGTAACCCTGAAAGGAGCTGAAAGCCGCTCCGCTATTTTCGTAACGGGTAAACTCCAGAACGCCGTTCCAGATCACGATCGAATCGCCGACCTGCATGTGCAGGCGGATCCATATTTTGGACAACTGATCGACGCCCACAACCAGCAGTGCTATAAGATAAAAAAGCATCTCAAGCAAGGACCAGTCTTATGGCGATATTGGACGGATCTTGAATAACCCATGCTCCGGCCTGTTCGTGGGCCGGAATTTGCG
Organism: Paenibacillus sp. sgz302190; assembly: GCF_059820445.1. Lineage (NCBI taxonomy): Bacteria > Bacillati > Bacillota > Bacilli > Caryophanales > Paenibacillaceae > Paenibacillus > Paenibacillus sp. sgz302190. The sequence continues at coordinate 179,562 of NZ_JBZYAO010000001.1, read as the reverse complement.
CTTGCCGCAGCCGTTCGAGCGTAAGCGCAAGTGCGGCTTGATCGGGGAATCGGATCGTAAAATAAGCAAGCCCCGTTCCGTTCGGCGGCGTCGCCGGCGTCCCGACTCCAGCCCAAATGTTGAGTCCGATGTGATGATGGTAGCCGCCTGCCGATATGAACAATGCGCTCATCTGTCTCCGGGCGTCAGCGGCAATGTCGAACCCCAGCACGTCACAGTAAAATTGCTTCGCCGCCTCAAGGTCGCTTACATGAAAATGGACGTGCCCGATCGTCGTACCCGCCGGCAGCCCTTGCCAGTCGCGGCCTTTGGCTTCTTCCAGCAAGCCGTCCCAATCGATGGGATCGCTTGCCATCACGTAGTTGCCTTCCGCGTCGCGGCGCCAGCTGTCGCGGGGGCGGTCGCGGTAAATTTCGATGCCGTTATGATCGGGATCGGTAATGTACAAAGCTTCGCTCACCAGATGGTCCGCTTGACCGATGTGAATGCCGGACTCGATCAGATTGCGCAAGGAAAGTCCGAGGTCTTTCCTTTCGGGCAGCAGTATCGCGAAATGATACAGCCCTGCCGCAGACCGCCGTGGTGTGACGATGGCGTTCGGAACTTCCTCAAGCACGATCAAGGTGCTTTCCCCGTCCGCGGTAAGGTTGGCCGTATTGGCGCCGAGACTCAGCACCTTCAGGCCGACGACATCCTGATAAAACCGGACGGACCGGTCCAGCTGACTGACTTTCACTTTCAATTCTCCAAGCCGGATATTTGCATCCATTTGCCCAGCCATACGATCATTCCTTTCTGAAAATCACATCATCGAATTACGAAAGTTAATTACTTTTCGTAACTTAGTGTATAATAATAAACTTCGTGTGTAAAGTTTTATGTTTTTGCGCACCCGCTCCGCTCATTTCGCCGGCAGCTGTCCTGTATAAACCGACTGCGGGCGGTAAATCGACGGTTCTCATGACAGCAGCCGTATGGAACTCCACAAAAAACGCCAAAAGAGCTTAACCCGCAAGTGAGTCGGTCACTGGCACGACTTAAGCTTTTGGCGCATTAATTTAACCGGAATCTGTAACCCGCTCCCCATACGGTCTCAATGTATTGGGAATTGGAGGCGCCAGCTTCGATCTTTTCCCGCAGTTTGCGGATGTGGACGGTAACGGTCTGGGAATCGCCGAGCGCGTCCATCCCCCATATCCGCTCGAAAAGGTGGTCTTTGCTGAACACGCGGTTCGGGTTCACAGCGAGGAAATAAAGCAGATCAAACTCCTTCGTCGTCAAAATCGCTTCCCGCTCGTTCACAAAAACTCTCCGCGAACCGTAATCGATCAGCAGCCCGTGGACGCGAATTTCGTCCTTGTTGTCATTGGCACCGGTCAGCCGCTCGTACCTGGCCAAATGCGCCTTGACTCTGGCGACCAATTCCCCGGGCTTGAACGGCTTCGTAATGTAGTCGTCGGCGCCGAGTCCGAGACCGCGGATGATGTCGATATCTTCCTTTTTGGCGGTTACCATCAGAATCGGAATGTTATGCTTCTCGCGAATTTGCCTGCATACCTCGAAACCGCTGATCAGGGGCAGCATCAAATCCAAAATGATCAGGTCGTACTCCCCGCTCATGCCCAGCGTCAAGCCCTGCTCGCCGTCGGTTGCGATATCGACTTTGTAGCCGTTGACCTCCAGGTAGTCTCGTTCCAACTCGGCAATAAGCTGTTCGTCTTCTACGATTAAAATACTCTGGTTCATCGTTTATCACCGTCTTTATCCGTTTTAAGCGGCAGTGTGATCGTTATGGAAGTGCCTTCGCCCTTCACGCTGCGCGCTTCGATCGTCCCGCCGTGGCCTTCGATCATTTGCTTGGAGATGGCCAGGCCAAGCCCGCTGCCGCCCGTGTGGCTGTTTCTGGAAGGATCCGCCCGGTAGAACCGCTCGAATACGTAAGGAAGCGCAGCCGTATCGATCCCCTGCCCGTTATCCGTCAGTTCGATGACGGCATGTTCATCCGTTTTCCAAGCCCGCAAATGAATGCGCTTCTCCGGTTTGTTCATATATTTAATGCAATTGTCCATAATGTTGGAAAATACCCGCTTTATTTTATCACGGTCAATAGACACTTTTGTCTGCTGTTCGAATATGATATCCGAATCATAATGGACGCCTTTTTTTCCAAGTTCAAATTCCAGTTCATCCGACCAATCCAATAAGAAAGCGCGAATATCTACGGTTTCAAAATGGAACGGCAGCCGTTTCAAATCCAGTTTGGAATACAAAAACAGCTCATCGATCAAATGATCCATTTCCTCGGCTTTGGATGAGATGATCTCGATATATTTTTGCCGTTTGTCCGGCGTATCCGCAATTCCGTCGCCGATTCCGTCGACATATCCCCGAATGGCCGTCAGCGGCGTGCGCAAATCGTGGGAAATGTTGGAGATCAACTCTTTGCGGTTTTCTTCGTATTGCAGCTGCGTTTGAATCGATTGGTGCAGCTGTCTGCGCATATCTTCAAATGCGATGCTGAGCTGCCCGATTTCATCCTTGCTGGTCGGTTCCATATGAAAATCCAGATCGCCCGACTTCATTCGTTTCATCGCGTTTTTAAGCTTCTGAAGCGGTTTGATGATGCTTCTGGATACAAAATAAGTCAGCAAAGTATGCGTAAGAATAAGAATAACGACAAGAGTTATGAACAAGATCGGGAAAAATTTTTGGGCAAAATTCACCAGCGGATCGACGGCCGTCACCGCGAATGCGCTTCCCGGGGACTGGTCTGCGTACATAAAATCGAAATGCATGATTTCTTCCAGCTGGTTTCCGTACCGGACGGGCTCTTCTTTTTCCGTATGCCCCGGACGGTCGAAAGCGGGCAAATGGTTCAAAACTTCAGCCTGCTGAAAAGCGGGCGAAACGTAGACAACATGGCCGCCCTTGCGGACGATCAGATACGATTTGTTCGCCTGCAGCTCTTGATCCAGATCGGCCAAATAAGCCGCGTCCGCCAGCATCGACGGATTTTTTTCGGCTGTACGCCGCATCTCTTTCATCGTCCGCTCCACGTTGTGGTTCTCGAAAAACCCTTCGCCGGTGCCGTACTGGTCGCGGATGCTTTGAAAATCGCCGCGGAAAACGACGACCAGCAACAAGGCAGTAATGATCATCATGACTAGCGGAATAATGAGCATGGCTGCGTAAGAGAGCAGCAGCTTTACACGTATCGACATAAGCGGATTCCCCGTTTACACTTCTTTTCGGTCAAATTTATAGTAACCAAGCGCCAAAAACAACATGCAGCTGGAAATCAGGAAAAGCGAAGCTGTCAGCAATTTGCCGGCCGCGACCGTCGGACTGAGCCAAAGCATGTGCCAATCCGTGTAAGAAGCCGGCGAAAAGGCGGAAACCGGGCTGTACAGGAACGGAGCGATTTTGGCGGCGGCGTACACGACGATAGTAAATACCATGAAGCCGCTGGCGCTTTTAAAAAACTGGGCGATGCAAACAAAGACGGCGGACAGAGCGACCATGGAGACGAAGGCGGCCGCATAAGCTTTGATGATGCCGATTCCTTCCGCAAGGCCTGCCGTCGTACCTGCAAACAGGTTGCAAATCCACGTAACGATGGCCAAGATAACGAGCAAAGCTGCGATACCCGTGGCCAGTGCCGCCGTTTTAGCGAAAAATACTTGCAGCCGCGAATTCGGCCGCAGCAGGGCAAGCTTCAAAGTCCGGGAAGCGACCTCATGCGGAAACAGATCGGCAGTAATCGTCAAAATAAACAGCGGAATCCATACGGCGGTGTAGATGTCCAGCATTTGAACGGGAAACGATTGGCTGACGGCGACGAGTCCCAATACAGGCTGAAGCGCGTGCAGTGAAAGCGCAAGCAGTATAGGCAATATGGCCGAAAAGATGCCGAACATGACCACTTTTTTGCGGTACAGCAGCAGAAGCAATTCGTTGATATACCCCGCTTTCCATCTATGCACAATGCTGATCCCCCTTCGCGAGCTGCAGCTCGTTGATATAAAATTGCTCCAGCGATTGATTGCTGTGCAGCAGGTCGGAGACGTGCCCCTCTTTTTGCAGCTGCCCCTGCACAATGATGCCTACCCGGTTGCACAGCTGCTCCAGCTCATGGATCATATGGCTTGAAATGATGAACGATGTCCCTTTTTCTTCGGACAGCCGTTTGATCAGCTTTCGGAACATGACCGTGCCTTCGATATCGAGGCCGTTTGTCGGTTCATCCAGGATAACAAGCTTCGGTTCCGGTAAAATGGCCGCGGCTAACGCCAGCTTTTGCTTCATGCCTGTCGAGAAATGTTTGATTTTCTCTTTGCGTACTTTCAGCAGGCCGACCGCATCCAGCGCTTCTTCCATGTGCCGTTCACCGATGCCCGGATAAAATCGCGCGACCAGCTGCAAATACTGCCATGCGGTCAGAAAATCGTGAAAATCGGCCGATTCGATCATGCAGCCGACGTGCCGCATACCCGCCTCGTATCGATCCGACATATCGGCGCCAAATAAGGTGACCGTGCCTTGATCCGCGCGGATCAGCCCGGTGATCAGCTTCAGGAACGTCGTCTTCCCCGCCCCATTGGGACCGAGCAATCCATACACGTCCCCTTCGTACAGCTGAAGGCTGATATCGCGTATCCCTCTTTCATTGCCGTAAACTTTCGTTAGGCACTGCGTTTCCAGTATAGGGTCCATCCGGCATTCCTCCTCGGAATTGTGGTGAAGCAGGCAGGCCGTACAGATAAAAGGCCTGTCTGCTTCAAATATGTGTAAAAGCATAAGAACGAATTTATTCGTTAATCGTTGTTTTCGTGCTTGCCGCCGCGCTCATGCTTGATTTGCTGTACGGTTTTGCCCGTAAGGTCGATCGTATCCGGCGTCGTGCTGCCGTAACCCGAAAGATCCGCCTGCAGGTGCAGCGTCACCTGGTGTGCAGTACCGGAGGCATCTTTTCCGGATACCGTTACGTCGGCTTCCTGATGATCGATATAGTTGGAAGCATTCACGTCCGCTTTGACAGCTACTTTTTCAACCTTGATGTCTTGGGTTAATTGAGGCACGGCCGCTTTCAGGAAATTTTCCTGGAACGGCAAATCTTGAGGATCGCTGTTGTCTGCCGCGCTCCGCTGTCCATGCTCTTTGGCCGCTTCTTTAATGGCGATTGGCGCGATCGCATTGACGACTGCCGGAAGCTGCGTGCTGTCAAGGGAAACGGAAATTTGTTTCGAACCGTCTGCCTGTTCGTTTACCGCGACGTAATCTTTCAAATTGCCTACCAGCGCGTCGATGACCGTTTCAACTTGCTGGGAAATGGCCGGATCAGCCGTTTCTTTTGCTTTTTTATGCTTTTGCTCCGATTCCTGTTTCACGTAATAGACGTCGCTTGCGCCGGACTTGAATACAGTTTCATTGTTTTGCTTATAAATGTCAAACGATTGCTTCGAGCCATTCGAAGTTACGTCCGCACTACCGCTAAACGTTTTGGTATCCGGGCTCACTTTAAAGCTTCCGCTTGCCTGAATCAGTGAAGCTCCATTGTCCTGCAGATTCGCAGCGGCTTGGACGGTTACATTTTTGACGGTTTTCGTGTTTTTGAGCGCGGACTTGTAGGCATCGTAGCCGGACGTGCTGGCTAGTGCGCTAAACCCGGTCGTTACCATGACGATGCTGCTAATCCCAACAGCGCTTCCCAGAATCAACCACTTCTTTTTCATGTTATCCTCCTATACGGTGTATATATTTGTCTTACACCGCTAATCATAGGTGCCAAAAATGAAACCCTTGTGAAACATTTCTTAAATATTTCTTAAATCAGATTGATGTGGAAATAAAACAAAGAGCTGCCGGCAGCTCTTTGAATATGAACGATTATAGCACTTCCTCGACCTGGGCGGCGCTCCACCCTTTCGAATCGACTTCCAATTGTACGTCCGGGCGGACCGGATATCTGCGCAAAAATTCTTTGGCCGAAATGGCGATGATTTTAGGCGAGGCGAGGTTTCCCGGCGCTTTGAGCCGCTTCTTGCCTTCCGGATGCATCATATAAAGCAAGAGCCGCAAGTACAGCTTCGATAGCCGGGCAAATGCGCCTTTCGGCAAATCCTCCACGGTAAATCCCAATTTCCCGGTGCCCTGATGAATCATCGTGACGCCGTATAAGGCCTTTACATCGTTTCTCTCGGACAGCCACTCCGATATGTTAGGGAAACATCGCCTGGCTTCGCGAATCATATGGACTGCGAGATGTACGACCGAACCCGATTTGGAAGCCATCTCGAACAACTGCTCATTGTTGAAATGCAGCTCGACAACAACGTCCCCCGAACGCAGCTCATCCCCTTCTTGCAGTTGGATCGTCTTCCCGTAATACTTGCATTGTCTGATATAGAACATCCGGTTGTGCGGGCTTACCGGTTTTACTTTGAAAAAAAAGTGAAATAAGTGCTCCCACTTTAACCATACATACACGAGAATTCTTTTCGATAAAACAACCGGTTCTTTGTCCGCTTCTTCGTCCAGCCGCATCTTTTCGTCAATCCGCAAAAATACGCACCCCCTCAGCTTGCATACTTCGAGGAATTCCTGGAGAGCTTCCAGCATATAATCGGGGGCATCGGCGTCCGCGCCGAACGTCTGGCCGCTATCGTGCAACACGATCACATCGTTGCTGTTCAGCTTGGACAACAGCTCCCGCTTGATCCTTTCCTTTCCCCCCGTACTGCTCCAGTCTCTCACCATCAAGGACCACAATATCATTCGAAACCGCTTGAGCAGCAGCAAGTCGAATAAATTGATAACGCCCCACGGAGGACGGTAGTGCACCGGCTTCTCTCCGATGATGTTCTCGATCGCCTGCACGGATTGCTCAATTTGCTTTCTGACTTTTTTCGGGGTCATTAGCGCATTGGCCCAATGCACATAATTATGTATCCCCAGCAAATGGCCTTCCCGATGGATGCGCGTGATCAGCTCCGGATGCTTCTCCGCCTTCGATCCAAGAACGAAGAACGTCGCTTTCACGTCGTAACGCTTGAGCAGATCCAGCAGCTGCGGCGTATATTCGGGATCGGGGCCGTCGTCGAACGTCAGCGCGATTCCGCTTGCGCTTGCGTTTTTCCCTTTTTTGTACACGCCGAATCCGAACAAACGGATCAATAACGTCGGAAGTATCGTATAGATCAAAAATATGATAATGATGAACCACATAAAGTCATCCATGCTCAGCGCACTCCCCCTGGAAGATCGTCTTTATGCTTGTTTCCCGAGCCCTCGGGCGAAAAGATCAAGTAATATACGGCGATAAAGCCAAGCAGCACGGAACTTGTCAAGACAGCGGCGTTCTCACTCCAGACAGCTGCCAGCCAGCCGCCCAGCACCGGTCCGATGATGCCTCCGATTCCTTCCACGCTGGAGAACAATCCCCAACCCATGCCCGCTTGCTGCTTCGGCACATATTGAGCCAGCAGCGCGTTCCACGCAGGAAGCACCGCCGCGTAGGACAAACCGAGCACGGCAGCCATAACTACAGCCGCCCAAAATACGGGATGCAGCGTCAATCCGTACAAAGAAAGGGCAAAGACGGAAAAACCGATGATCAAAAACCATCTTCTTCCCCATTGATCGGAAAGCTTGCCCATCGGAATCAAAAACAGCATCGTACACAAACCGCCCGCAATCAAAATATAAGAATATTGCGAATAATGCAAACCCAGCTGTTTCACGGCAAAGCTCGGCAAAATCGGGACTAACATGCCTGCGGCCGTCGTCTGCAAAATCATGCCCGGAATGAGTGACTTCATCGTCCGCAAACGATCCCACAGCATGCCCAGCTGCTTGTCGAATGAAACTTGCATCACCGCGCTTTGCCTGGCATTGCTTATAAACAGCGACAATGCCCAGCTTGCGGCCCACAGCAGCAGCATCAGGATGAAAGCCGTCTTGTAGCTTTGGTCGATGATAAAATTGATGACGATCGGACCGGAGCCGATGCCGGCCAGCCAAAAGGAATACAGCATCCCCATCTGCGAAGCGCGGTTGTCCGGCTTTACTTTGCTGAGGCATACGAGCCATATAGGCGAAATGCCGATGCCAAAAACCGCCGCGGCGGCCACCAGAACCCACGGATAGTAAGCGTACCGGACCATCAAAAGTCCGGCGAACGATATGCATAAGCCCAAATTGACGATCCATCTCAAAGAAAAACGATCCAATAAATAGCCGGCAAAACTTTTTAGGAGCGTGTCCGTTATATAATGAATGGAAACGGCGATTCCTACGGTCGCAACGGAGAAACCTAATTGATTCACCGCATACGTCGGCAAAAACGAAACGAGGAACGCTCCCCTGACAAACTCCACTAAAAATAGAACGGCGGCATATAAAATAAAGTGCCGGGGCAGGAACTTGCTTAGATTAGGGATCAAGTCATTCACCTACCTATACAAATTGCGTGAGTCCATCGCTCTTATACAGTGGTATCCCCTTGTGCTTCGAGAATCATGCACCCGCCTCAAGAATAAGCGGAGGCAGGGTCCGATCGGCCCAATTCGGTTAATATGTCCCTTACGATGAGGTCAGCGGCGTTTGTTTTCTGCAGCGAGGCCATCCGCAGTTTGATTTCGTCAAAGCGCGATTCATCGGATACAAACCGTTCCATTTGGACAATCAATTCATTCATATGATTGGAGATGGACGTCACCCCTTTTTCCGAGAAATAAATGGCATTTTCCCTTTCCTGGCCGGCAAACGGTTTAAATATAAATACGGGAACCTGCAGGGCGAGCGATTCGGCCAGTGTAAGCCCTCCGGCTTTGGTTATGATGCAGCCGGAGTGCGCCATCAGCTCGTGGATATTTTCCACAAAGCCGAATATCCGCACATGAGGCCTGTCTGCAAACCGCTGCTTAAGGACCTGTTCAAGCCGCTGATTTCGGCCGCATACAACAGTGACCCGGATGCCCTGAATCGCCAAAAGCTTGCCGATCATTTCCGCGGTAGTCCGGGGCACGCTGTGCGAGCCCGCCAAGATCAGAACCCGATTTCTCGCAGCATCCGTGCGCAAATTTTCGTCAAACGTTTCCCGCAGAGGAATTCCCGTGACGGCGATTTTGTCCGGATGAACCCCGGACGAGATGAGGGCGTTCATTAAATCGCCGGAGGCGACGTAATATTTATCGATTCCGGTATGTACCCAGCGGGAATGAAGCGTGAAATCCGTTATGATCGTGTAGACCGGAATTTGCAGTGCCCGGCCGACCGAAGGCGCCGCTCCGTAGGGAAACGTGCTGACGATCGCATCCGGCCTCTCGCGGGCAATGATTTGCGTCAATTTTTTTTTGCCCATCAGGTTGAGGCATGTGCTTAACGGATTTTGCTCGCTGGATTGGCTTGTTAAATAGTAGCTCCAGCCATAATAATTAAGGCCGAAGCGGGAAGCCTGAAAGCTCCATGAATATGTAATGGTCGACATTTTATTGATCAACGGGTGAGCTTCCTGCATTAAATCGATTGTCTGGACGTGCGTAATACCGCGCTTATGAAATCGCTGTTTCAAAGCATGGGCCGCTTTCAAATGCCCATCTCCGTAACTGGCCGTAAGTAGCAAGATTCGCGGATTTTCATTCAAAGCGAAGGCCTCCTCCTTTATTCTCCCTACTAGTATGGGACAAAAATGAGAAAAACATCGATTGCATCTATATAGAAGTATATCAAACAGGGATGAAAAGAGTATATGTGGAAATCATCAAAAATGAGCGCTCATGATGATCTCAGCCTGAAGGAGGCCGTTCAACAGGCTAAAAAAGCCATTTTACAGCAGTTTGCGAATTTGAAAATTGTTTTCGAGCAGTATCCAATTTTGTGGAAAAGGATAACCCAGCACCCAATAGCTAATTCCTCTCAACCGGTATTCCTTGACCAGGTCGAACTTCGCTTGAGCGCTTCTTGCGTCCTCGAACCATACTTCATGCAGCCGCCGCCTCTCATCGGCATAACGGAAATACGGAGTTTGGGATTTGCGGTCATATTTGATCTCGGCTCTGTGCCGGATCGCGCGGCGCACCGCTTCCTGCATATCGAATGTTTCCGCCTGCTGTCCATGTACATGAGGAAGCAGCCAATCTCGCGCATATAGTTGGAAGCCCATCATAATTTTGTTTCTGGGAATTTCGGTAACGGCGTAATCCAGAACCCGTCTGATCTCCTGAATCGGCGATATGGCTTGGGGAGGACCGAAGCGGTATCCCCACTCATAGGTCATGAGTATGACGAAGTCGACACTTTCTCCGTGCGCGGCATAGTCGTGCGCTTCGTAGAGCAGGCCTTTTTGTTCCCTTCTCGATTTCGGAGCGAGTGCGGATGAGACGAAAAACCCGCGTTCATGCAAACGGCGTACGGCAAGCCGGAGAAATTGATTGTACGATTCGCGGTCGGCAGGGTACACATTCTCAAAATCGACATTAAGGCCGCGGTACCCTTTTGCTTCCATGATCCGAATGATGTTCGTCAACAGCTTTTCCTGCGTGTCGGCGCTTGACAATATGTCATGTGCCAGCCTTGAACCTGTTTCTACGGCCGAAAAATTAGTAATCGACATAACCGGTACTACGCGGTTCGCATAGGCTTCGGCAATAAGTCTCTCATCGCGAACGGGCGACAAGGTCCCGTCCCTCTTCATGCGATAGGCAAAAGGAGTCAAGTAAGTCAAATGCTTGCCGTCCTCCCTGACCGCCTGCACGTCTCTCTCGCCAAATGCGTTCGTATAGGCGTTAACGTCGATCATCGGCTTCGGTTGCTCCGGAATTTTCAGAATTTGTCCCGGGTAAATGCGGGTCGTATCGGTAATCGAATTGATTCGGGCCAGAGCCTCGACGGTAACGCCGAAGCCGGCGGCAATCGAGCCGAGTGTGTCCCCTTGTCGTACTATATATTCGGGATACAGCCCGGGGATGACTAACGCCTGACCGACGGCCAGACGATTCGGGTCCTCGAGCCCATTGGCTTCGGCAATCCTCTTCGTATCAATCCCATAACGCCCGGAAATCAGCCACAAATTTTCTCCTCTTCGCACCACATGAATGAGCACGGCCTTCCCTCACTCTCGCCTAAAGCATTCTATATCCACATTATTCCGCCGGTGCCTCAGAGGTTCCAAACATAGTATCGGTCAAAATTCGTATTAACCGTCCATAATATGGTATACTACTTAAACTTCGTCCATTTTACATACAGCAGGTGAACCCGTTTCATGAAATCAAGCTCGAAAATTGCATTTGTACCGATTTTGGCCGTTTTGTGCTTCCTTTGCTTCGCGGTGATTGCTTCCATAATCAACGGAAGGCGAGTCGCGAATTTTGACAGCAGCGTTATAGGTTTTGTGCAAGGTTTGGAGTCACCGTGGCTCACTGTAATCATGAAATGCTTTACGCTGATCGGCTCGACCCAAAGCGTGGTCGTCATTTCGGTCTGCAGTCTGTTGTTTCTTTTTTTCATCCTGCGGCATCGCCTGGAGCTTATCCTGTTTCTCGCCGTTGTTGTCGGGACCCCAATAATCAACTCCATTCTCAAAAGCATATTTCGCCGTGAACGGCCCACCCTTCACAGACTGATCGAAGAGACGGGCTTCAGCTTCCCTAGCGGCCATTCCATGGCGGCTTTTGCTCTGTATGCCTCGATCGCTTTTCTGCTTTGGAGACACATTTCCACCCGCCTCGGAAGAACGGCCGTTATTCTGTTTTGCGTCTTTATGACGGTCATGATCGGCGTCAGCCGCATTTATTTGGGCGTACACTATCCGAGCGACGTCGTCGGCGCCTACTTTGCGAGCGCGTTTTGGTTCGCTTTATGCGTCTGGCTGTTTCAATGGTACATGGAGCATCGCGCTCCGCAAAAGATCGGTCATCAAAAAACCTCCAAGCCCACTTAATGTGGATTTGGAGGTTTTTGTTTTCATGAAAACCGGCGCTGGCGAAGCCTGCTTTTGATACAAAATGTCCCGATTCCGATAAGCGCCAGCACGACGATCCCGACCGGGTGGTGCAAAAACGCGAAAAGCTGGTGCCAATGCTGTCCGACCTTTTGACCGACCAGCACCAGAATAAGAATCCAGCCTAACGCTCCGGCGTACGCAGTCCATAAAAACCGGGAAAACCGCATCCGGATAGCGCCGGCAATAAAAGGCGAAGCGTGTCTGAGACCTGCTACAAAGTAGCCGAACAGTACGAGCATGAAACCGTATTTGGTAAAGGAATCGGCCCATTTCTCCAATTTGCTTTCCGAAAGCCCAACCCATTTGGTGACGTAACCGATTCGTTTGAGCCCGACGCTTCGTCCGAGCGCGTAGTTTAAAGTCATTCCCGCGCTGGCTCCAAGCCAGGCGAAGAAGACGATCCAGACGATATGAAGATTTGTTTTGAGGGCGATGGTGCCTACCCCCAGCAGCAGTAGTTCTACAGGTAACGGCAAACCGACAATACCTACGAACAGCAGCGCGAATACGGCCGCGTACCCATAATGGGAAATAAATGTCATAAAAGAGTGACTCATCAGCAGCACCCGCCTTTACTTACATGATCGTAACACATCCGGCGGCAATTAACATGAGAGAACGATGAGAAAAAAGTCTGCTTTGCAAAATTAATGAAATTCTCATGAAACTATGGATCGAGATTGATATAGTAGTTGAGGCTGGATTTGACAAATGTATGGGAGGCAATTGAATTATGGGATTTTGGGAAACGATTTTATTTGCGATTATTCAAGGTATTACCGAGCTATTTCCCATCAGCAGCGTAGCTCACGGAGTGCTTACACCTTTTGTATTTCAATGGAATTTGGACGATCAATTTTTAAAAGAGCATTTTTTGCCTTATGTCGTGATGCTACATTTGGGGACCGCCGCGGCCCTGCTCGTTTTCTTTCGCAAAGAGTGGTGGCAAGTCATCCGTTCACTCTTTGACCGGACGGACGGCAAAGCAAAGCTGCTGCTGGGCAGACTCGTGATCGCGACGATCCCAGCGGCAATCATTGGCGTTGTTTTGGAAAAAGCGCTGCGCCATATGTTCAGCAATGTCGGCTCTACGGCATTTTTCCTTATCGTAAACGGCTTTCTCCTCTACATAGGGGAAAAATCGGCGCACCGCGGAACGAAGGAGATTGAGGAACTCAGTTGGAGGCAGGCGCTTATCGTCGGGCTGTTCCAGTCGCTTGCGCTCATTCCCGGATTTTCCCGCTCCGGCGCCAGCATGACGGCCGGGTTCTGGGTAGGGCTCAAGCACGAAGCCGCCGCGCGCTTCTCGATGCTGCTGGCCACTCCGATCATCATCGGCGCGGGAATTATCGAAGTGCCCAAGCTCGCCAAATCCGGCGTTGGAGGCCTTCTGCAAATGTCCCTGATCGGCGGGCTTTTTTCAGGTATTTTCGCCTACCTCAGCGTCTGGTTCCTGATGAAATGGTTTAAAAAGCATGAATTTCATGCGATGCGCCCTTTCGCTATTTATTGCTGGGTCGTCGGCGTCGTGATGCTGCTGTTGTACTTTTTGTAGTGCGGGCGGTGGTGAGCGCCTGGGCGCGGCAGGTTTGCTGTCCCCGCTGTGAATAGCGGGGTTCCTGCGCGCGGTGTTGCGCTGCATGGCGGCGGTCGGCCGGACGAAGTCTGCTCCAGCCGAAGGCTCTGCAGCGCGCAGCTCCTGCGCGCAGTGTCGCGCTGCATGACGGCGGTCGGCCGGACGAAGTCTGCTCCAGCCGAAGGCTCTGCAGCTCGCAGCTCCAGCTCGCAGTGTCGCGCTGCATAGCGGCGGTCGGCCGGACGAAGTCTGCACAGCCGAAGGCGCTGATCAGCGGCGGCAGCACGCCTGCCTGGTTACGCCAGGAAAACCTGCGTAGAACCCCCGCGTCAGAGGCGATAACCACACTTTGCCTGGCTGCACGAAGAAAACCTGCAAAAATACATGAATTTGCGTCCTTGACCACTGTCCACGAACAATTCCTGCAAAAGTGCAGGTTTTTCACCGAACTAATGGACCCAGATTCATTTTCAGCGAAAATTCCTGCACTTTTGCAGGCTTTTCGCCAAAACAAGCCCATTCCAGCGAAAAAACCTGCACTTTCACAGGTTTTTTCCCTACCACGATGTCTCTCTTCCATTTTGTTCAGTTCCGCGATCGCAGAAGGAGAGGTGCGCGCCCGGAAAAAATGCGGCTGTCCCTCTAATTTAGGGCCTCACTCTTTCCCGTGGCCCTACTGAGTGTCGCGGCTTTCGTGGGCAGCCTGACTTTTACCGGTTTTTCTTCGCGCAACCAGATTGTGCGACCGGCTCTGGCTTGCGGGTTTCTGGACAGCCAGCACAATTTTCGCAGACTTTTCGGACTGCCTTGCTTGGCCGCTTCATGAGCGGCTGCGTCCAAATTAGGCCCTCCTCTGGCTGCCCTAACAAAGTACAAAAGCAAAAGCCCACATATGTGCGGCTTTTCCTCTGTTCCTTTCCTCCATATCCCTGCGGATTTGCATGTTTTCCTTCACCAACGTCTCTTGATGTAACATTCCATAGCCGTGGAGTTTCTTTTTTGCACTTGCTCTACTTGTCGCATTCACGATACAATGTGCAGATAAACACAGAAGCTGGAACAGCCACCCCGGGCGTGAAAGGAGATACAGCATGGAAACGGAAAAATGTACCGGCAATGCCCAACCGAAGTGGTTTGGACTAGCGGTTCAGGCACTAATCATTTTGTCCAGGGAACATACGCTCACGTGCCCAAGCGTCGAAATCGCGGGTTATTTGCAATCGGAGGCGACGCTGCTCAGGCGGGTTCTCGCCGTTCTGGCGCGCGAAGGATTTCTCGAAACGCGAGAGGGGCGCGACGGCGGCTATCGGCTGAAAAAGAACCCAGAGTCGATTACGCTGGCTGAATTGTATCATGTTTTTCAGGCCGGCAACCCGCTATGCTGCGGGATGACGGATAAAACGGGAACGCATCCGTTGGGCATGCAAATGAGAGCGCTCCTCGGCGATATTTCGCAGGAAATGGACCGCAGCGTGCGCGAAGTGCTCGGCAGTTACACGATCGCCGATTTGGCGGAAAGGCTCGACAATTACGAATATGGAATTGACATCCGGCGATGAGGTCGCTATACTGTGAATTATCTGTAACAGTTTGGCAATATTTTTTTATATGATACTGTGGGATATTTCACACAGAATACAGGAGGAGAAAACCATGTCCGTTTCACAACCGTCTCAAGCGCTGGAACAGCAACTTTTTTTCGATGTAATTCAAGGCCGTCGATCCGTCCGGAGCTATGATCCCGATGTGAAGATTTCGCGTGAGGAATTGACTGAAATATTGCAGCAAGCGACGCTGGCTCCTTCAGGCGCCAACCTGCAGCCGTGGCGCTTTCTCGTCATCGATTCGCCGGAATTGAAGCAAAAGCTGCTTCCGATCGCGTTCAATCAGCAGCAAGTGGTCGAGGCTTCGGCCGTCATCGCTGTTCTCGGGGATTTGGAGAGCGTCAAATTGGCCGAGAAAATTTACGGCCAGGCGGTCGAAGCGGGTTACATGCCTGCGGATACGGCCAAATCGTTCGTCGAGCGCTATAACGCCATGTTCGCCAGCATGCCGCCTGAAGCTATTCGCCAAGGCGCTTTGATTGACGGCGGACTGGTATCGATGCAGCTCATGCTTGTCGCTCGCGCCAAAGGCTACGACACCGTCCCGATGGCCGGCTATGACAAAGCGAAGTTCGCGGAAGCTTTTGCCATTCCGGAACGTTACGCTTCCGTTATGCTTATCGCTCTCGGCAAAGCGGCGAAGCCCGGTCATCCAACGGTAAGGCTGCCAATCGAAGATGTAGCCTTCTTCAACGAAATGCCGAAGGCATAACAATCAACGCATCCCTACGCTGAAAAGCACCCCTAGTAATAGACTCTGGTTAAACACCCGGGTGTTTTCTAACCGATGACTATTATAGGGGTGTTTTTTGCTGCGGGACTGTGATGCATCATGGCGATGACCGAACGATTCTTTTAAATCTTTCAGATGAAGCAATATTTGCTTTTGCACGATCATGTCCAAGCTGCTGACCGGTTCGTCCAGCACAATCAATTTCAGCTTAAGCTCGATCGCCCGCGCGATATTGACGCGATGCAGTTGGCCGCCGCTCATTTGCCTGGGCATCTACCGCATATCAACCGCTTGGAGGCCAACCGTCTCTTCGCTAAGAGACTCGATAATTATCGGAATTGACAGTCAGAAACGCGGACGCTATACTGTACTTATATATGTAACAGTTTGGCAATCTTTTTTTTTACACTATACTGTGTGAATTTACGCACAGAATACAGGAGGAGAAAACCATGTCCGTTTCACAACCGACTCAAGCGTTGGAGCAGCAACTTTTTTTCGATGTAATTCAAGGACGCCGATCCGTCCGGAGCTATGATCCCGATGTGAAAATTTCACGCGAGGAATTGACCGAAATATTGCAGCAATCGACGCTGGCTCCTTCATCCGCCAACTTGCAGCCATGGCGCTTTCTCGTCATCGATTCGCCGGAACTGAAGCAAAAGCTGCTTCCGATCGCGTTCAATCAGCAGCAAGTGGTCGAGGCTTCGGCCGTCATCGCCATTCTTGGGGATACGGAGAGCTTCAAATTGGCCGAGAAGATTTACGGTCAAGCGGTCGAAGCCGGTTACATGCCTGCGGATACGGCCAAATCGTTCCTCGAGCGCATTAACGAGGGGTATTCGAGCATGCCGCCCGAAACAATTCGCCAAGTCGTCTATCTCGACGGCGGGTTGATATCGATGCAGCTCATGCTTGTCGCCCGCGCCAAAGGTTACGACACCGTCCCGATGGCCGGCTATGATAAAGCCAAATTCGCGGAAACTTTCGCCATTCCGGAGCGTTACGTGTCCGTTATGCTTATCGCTCTCGGCAAAGCGGCGAAACCCGGCCATCCGACGGTAAGGCTGCCAATCGAAGATGTAGCCTTCTTCAACGAAATGCCGAAGGCGTAACACAAGCCGAAGACACATACGTCTTCGATATTCGATCGACAACCGGCAGACTCACGGGGCCACCGCCTTTTGCCCGCGATAAAGCAGGGTCAGCACGAGCGAAGCCGCCCCGATGCAAGCTGCTGTGCCCAGCATTGCCGGGTAGGAAAATTGGTCGGCGATCAGGCCCATCACAAAAGCTCCCGAAGAGGTTCCGAAATCGGCCGCGGCAATGAACCAACCGATTGAATAGCCGCGAACCTGCTCCGGAACGACAAAAGTAATGTAAGTCATGAGCGTCGGGTACAGCAAAGACAACGCCAGCCCGTTAAAAACCGCAGCGGCAAGCAGTACAGGCGTGGAAACCGATAGCGACAGCAGTGCCGGCGATAGCGTAAAGCAGCCGATGAGCGCAACGAGCAGCCATTTCGGAAACGATTCGGAGGAAGGAACGTATTTCCGTCCAAAAAAACGGATCACGATCAGTACCGCCGTTTCCGTCAGAAAATAGAGCGGAGCCGAGTGTATCCCCCTGCCCTCCAAATATAAAGGCAGGAATGTGGGCGCCACACTGAACACAATCGACGCCAGAAGCATGACGAGCGATGGAAACACAAGCGCCCTGTTCGCTCTCCTTTTACCGCTGCCGGCTTGGAGAGCGGCCTCTGCCTGCCGCTGTGATTCCACCTGCGGCCCCATTGTCCGGTACAGCCGGAAACCCATGATAATATTGACCAAGCCCATACAGGCGAACAACAGCAGCATGGACGTCATCGATACCTCATTTTTCATAAATAAAACCAATGCGGGCACGAATGTATAAGGCAGCATGGACGAAAGCGAAAGCAAAGAAAGCCCCTGTCCCCTCACTTTGTCGGACAGAAGATCGATAATGAGCAGGTGAATCGTCATGGAAAAAAAAGCGAGTATCGCACCTTGTAGAGCTCTCATGACGGCAAACGCCCACAAGGTCTCGAACGTGTAGCTGCCCAGCACGATGGCATTCAGCACTAACGCTGCCAAAAATATTTTTTTCGAGCCAAAACGATCGACAACAGCGCCCGCAACCGGACGTAAAAACATGGAGACGAACATATAGGCCCCCATAATGATGCCGATTTCCGAACGGCCCGCGCCAAGCGCCTGCGAAAAAAACGGCAGCGCAATGATCAGCATATGGTTTGTCGCATAAAACAGAAAGGCAACTGCATACAGCCACACGGCCCGGTTACTGAAGGGATTTTCTTTGAATCCCGTTTGTTTCAATTCAGGTTGTTTCAATTCCGTTCGACTCCTATTCGCTGCTGGTAACTGCCGACAATCTGGAATTCCAAAGCATTTTCGTATATTCGTTGGCAGGATTCGACAAAATTTGCTCCACAGCCGCTCTCCCCTGCGGAATCCCCGATTGTCATATGTAAATTTCGATAATGATTATCATAATCATCGAAATCGATTCTATAACAAAACGTGTCCATATTACAAGAGTTTTCTGTTTTCGATAAACAAAACGCAAAAAAGAGCGACCTGGAAGCAGAATTTTCCGCTTCGGCGGCGCCCTCTTTTGACTGTTCTACGAAAACAGGCTGAGAAATCCCTAGCCTCGTGCTCTCTCCTCTTAGTTTGCCTCTACTTCATTCCTTACGGCAGCTTCCATATGCCTTGAATGGCGGACACGTCTGCCGTGGCGCCCATGTGCGGAAGCTGGTACATATCTTCGAGCGTACGCAGTACGTTCAAATGCGTGATTCGCTGATCGTACTTCGCGTTCTTGATCATCGGGCCAACCATAATCGTCGGAATATGATTATCTTTGGAGGAATCGTCTTCATCCCAGGTGAGAATGAGCATGCTGTTGTTGGTTTTGGCCCATTGCACATAGCCGTCGAGATGCTTTTTCAACCAATCGTCCGCTGCCTGGATCGTGCCGTCATGCATGTCATGATCCAAGTTCGGGATGACGAACGAGACGGTCGGCAGTTTGCTGTAATCGGCGGGAAAGCTTTCCAGCGGCATGTTGGCCTCTTTGGGCACGTTGGAAAAGTTCACCCAAGGGCTGTGTTTTCGCCCGTACTGCTTGTGCGTGCATGCCGTTGAACCGACGGAAGGCAGATCTTCCGAGTAGCCTCCGAATGTGTAATTGGCCTGAAGCAGCTCGCTGGCGAGGTTAGGCGTCTTGAAGGTATGGCCGCAAGAATCGTCCTTAACCCCCTGATTGGAGCCGGAAAAGAGAACCAAATAATTCGGCTGGCTCGGATGTGCGACAGCATAAGATTGGGTGAAAAAAGCCCCCTGCTCGGCCAACGAGTTGATATAAGGCGCGGACGTATTCCCCAGCAGCTTTTCATAGGAGTGGTTCTCTTCGACCACGATCACAACGTGGTCCGGCTTAGCCGCGGCCGCACCTTGGGCCGGTGGAGCCGTGGGCTGCGCAGGCTGAGCAGATGCCGTGGGCTGCGCCGGTTTGACCGGCTGCGGCGTGTTCGCCGGAGCAGCCGTCGCCGTTTGCTCCGGCGCCGTAGCGGCAGGCGCGGATTGCCCGCCCTTTCCGGCTCCGGCGGGGGAACAGCCGGCGAGCAGCAGGATAGCCGACAGCAGCCAACAAATAGCTTTCATCTCAATAGGGCCTCCGTTCTTGATTTACATTTTGGAAGAATGGGAAGGTTGATCGTTCGCTCCCAGGAAAGGGAAGCATTTTCGATAAAGCTTTAAAATGAACTGTGCCACAGGCTCGAGAAGGCGTTCCGCGCGAATCACGGCGAATGCCGCCAACAGAGCTATGACGGCGCCGCCGGCAATGTCCGCGGGGTAATGGACGCCGACAAATATCCGGCCCAAGCCGATCACAACCGCCAACGCCAGCAGGCCGATGCCCCACCTCCGGTTGGTGCGCCATATGGCAAAAGCAAGTGAAAACGAGGCCAGCGCATGATCGCTCGGAAACGAAGAATCGGCCGCATGCGGGATTAACGAATGCACCGCGGCATCAGCCATAAAAGGGCGCGGATGTGAATATACGGTGCCGATGATTTGCCCGAACAATAAGGCCAGCATTGCCGTAAACAAAGCAAAAATCGTCGATTTTTGACTCCCTTTCAACCAATATACAATTAGCAGCGCGGCCACAAGCCAATGCGCATTTTGCGAAAATACGGCCGCAAACGTATCGAGCGCGGGAAATCGCCCCGTCAGCCCGTAAATCATTTTAAAAATCGCGTCGTTCATGATGGTTCCCTGCTTTCTTTATAAAACGTAATGGTGATCGTCGTGCCTTCATTTTCGACGCTGGAAATGAGAATTTGGCCCTGGTACAAGTCTACCAGCTTTTGCGCAATCGACAGTCCGAGCCCGGTCCCTCCCTGTTCGCGGCTTCTCGCTTTATCCACCCGGTAAAACCGGTCGAATACGCGGGGCAGTTCGTCTTGCGGTATGCCGATGCCATGATCTTTGACGCTGAGATGTACGGCGCTTTTGCTTACGGTTCCTTGAACAAGCACCGATTTGACATCGGTGGAATATTTGACCGCATTGTCGAGCAGTATGAGCAAAATTTGCTCTACATGCAGCGCCGCGACAGGCAATCTCACATCTGCGAGCTCCTCCGCTTCAACTTTAAAAGCAAAATCCGGATATAAAGCCGCAAAACTGTTAACCGTATGAAGAACGACCGGCTGCAGCAGGGCAGTTTCCGGTTGAACTGTCAATCTGTTCGTTTCCGCTTTCGTTAAAGCCAGCAATTCCTGAACGATCCCTTTTAAACGGCGGACTTCCTGAAGCGACGCTTGCAAAGATTCGTCCAAAATCGCGGGGTCCTGCTTGCCCCATCTGTTTAGAAGCGACAAATGGCCTTCCAGAATCGTAACCGGTGTCCGTAATTCGTGCGATGCGTCCTCGACAAACTGCTTTTGTTGATTAAAGGATTGTTCCAACTCACTCATTAATTCGTTGAACATTTGCGCCAGCTTGGAGAACTCGTCCCCGTTCCCGGAGTGATTCACCCGTTCGTGCAGACCTTTTTTCTTGACGTTTCTAATGGCCGCCGCCAACGCCGCGACAGGCCGCATGAATTGTCCGGCTAGCATAAAACCGCCGATTCCGCTTATGAGAAATGCCAATAACCCGCCGATCACCATAACCCAGACCAAACCTTTGTTAAAATGATCGAAAGTTTCAAGATGATTGGAAATTTCTATCGTTCCTTGAAAATGGCTTGTCAGCAGCGGCTTTCGATATACCAGCACGTGATCGTCGTTGATTTTCAACTCCAGCCTTTCCGGGACGGCCGCGCTTTGGGGAACAATCCAGTCCGGACTGAACTTGTCCGTTAACGATATGACCGGATTCGCATTGCGGTCGAGGATCCGGATCATCTGATTGTTTTCCAGCAAATTTTCAATAAAAGGAGCCGCATCCTTTACGGTTGCATCGTTCAATTCCGCTTTTCTTTCTTCAAAATAACTGTCCAGCTGCGACATGGATTGCTGCATAAAGCCTTTTTCCTGAGCGAGCATCCAGTTGTTCAATACAAGGTACTGGGCAAAGTTATAGCTGCCGAATAACAAAAAGATGAGCAGCGTCGACCACAAGCTCAGCTTCCATTTGACCGGCAACCGGGAGAACCGCTGCCGGATCCGCTGAATGACAGAAGGGTGTCCGAAAATGTTCATCGCATTACGTATCCCAGGCCGCGGACGGATTGTATGAAGCTATCCGCTTTATTTTCATCGAGCTTGTTCCTTAAATACCTGACGTACACGTCAACGACATTCGTTTCTACCATCGTGTCATGTCCCCATACTTTGTCGAGCAGCATGTCCCGCGTCAGCACCAGATTCGGGTGCCGCAGGAACATGACCAGCAAATCGAATTCCCTTTTCGTCAGCTCGACCGGCTGCTGCGCTTTGCTAACCGTTCTGGCATCCAGATCGACGCAAATGTCGCGAAACGACAACATGGAATGCAGGCCGCTATCCCCTGCCTCCGCTCTGCGCCATACGGCCCGCATTCTTGCGAGCAGCTCTTCGATCGCGAACGGTTTGGGCACGTAATCGTCGGCCCCGCTGTCCAAACCGGATACTCTGTCGACTACGGTGTCTCTGGCCGTCAGCATGATGATCGGCGTTCGTTTGACCGTGCGGATGCGCCGGCACACTTCGATTCCACTCAGTCTGGGAAGCATAATATCAAGCAAAATCAAGTCCCACTCCTCTTGCAGCGCCAGCTCCAACCCGCTCTGCCCGTCATAAGCGGCCTGGACATGGAACGATTCATGCTGCAGTTCGAGCTCGATGAACCGAACCAAATTTTTTTCGTCTTCTATCAGCAAAATCCGTTTCATTGCAGTCTCCTTTGATCTCCGCCCTCATCACTATAATGCAAATAGATGAAAATATGATGAGAAACCGGCTCTGATATTTTGATGAACGGCCGATCGTTTTATGCAAAAAAACCCCAAGCGGCCTGGGGCGTTCATGTTATAATCTGTATACTGCAACCATAAATCGCATAAAGGTGGTCTAATTATCGATGGCTTTCGGAATTACAAAAGAAGAGCTGCGGCGCTGGAAAGAAGCCGTGAGCCGCGGAGAAATCGCCTATCTTACCCACTATTGGCTGGACGACCGGTTTGCCGGCATTCGCACGGTTACGAAGGTCGGCTGCTCCGATCTGGACCGTTTGGCCAGGTGGTGCTCAGCCTACGATTTAGACCCCCGCTACATTCACAACAGGCCTCCTTATCCCCATTTCGACCTGATAGGTCCGAGGCAAAAGGAAATTTTGCAGCTGGAGAACAAGTGGGATCACATCGCAAGATTCAAATTGTGATTCCCCTCCCGGCTTTTCCGCCGCAGCTACGCTTTGTTTTCAAACCAGCCGTGTACAAAATTCAGCGCTTCCTCCTCATCCTTGCCTTTGGTCAGAAGACGAACCGTCGTACCCGATTTAATAGGCAGCAGCAGCATGCCCAGCAAGCTCTTGACATCGACCGTATGCTCGGTGTTGTCCGTTTGAAAAGTAAGCGTTATATCTGAAGCAAAATGGTTGGATATCGTCGATATTTCGGTCAGGTCATTGCGCTCCATGTCCGAATGGATCATAAATTCATGTACTCTCATTGTCTGCAACCCGCGCCTTCTCATAAAAATTTGTTTCCAATATATTCGATTATACGGAATTAATCTTGTACTTCAAGCATTGTCTTCCGGGAAATATTTTGCTACAATAAACAGAACATACATTCTCATTCCTTGGAAGGAGAGGCCGTTTTGAACAGACGCCGCGTCCAATATGAATCCGTTTCATGCAAAACCGTGCTGAATGAAGTGAAAGCTTCTTCCATGCCCTTTGACTGGTCGATCAATCCTTACCGCGGCTGCCAGCATGGGTGCAGCTTTTGCTATGCGCGTTCCACGCATGCTTTTTTGGGCAAAGAAACCGACGATACGTTTCAAAACCATATCTTTTTGAAGTCCAACGCTGCGGAGGCGCTTGACAAACAATTGGCCCGGCTGGCCCGACAAAACGGCGGAGCCGGCAGCCTTATCGCGATCGGCACAGCGACAGATCCGTACCAGCAAATCGAAGGCAAAGCGATGCTGACGCGGGCTTGTCTGGAAGTGCTGGCGAAGTACGATTTTCCGGTAAGCATTACGACCCGCTCCCCCTTGATTCTCAGGGATCTCGATTTACTGAAATCCGTGCCGATCGTTTCCGTTAATATCAGTTTGAACACATTGGATCATGCCATTTGGAAAAACATGGAGCCCTCGACCCCTTCGCCCGCCAAACGGCTGGAAACCGTCCGGCAGTTAGTTGAAGCGGGAATTCCCGCGGGCATCTTCATGGCCCCTATTCTTCCTTTGCTGACAGACCGGGCAAGCGATATCGAAGCGCTGATCCGCAGCGCAGCATTGCATCAAGCGAAGTTTGTCATGCCCTCGTATTTGCGGCTCAGCACTTCCGAAGTCAAAGTGTGGTTTTTTCAAACTTTGCAGAACCGCTATCCCGATTTGGTGCCGCAATACGGCAAGCTTTACAGCGAGTCCTCCTCTCTTCCGAAATCGTACAGGGAGCCGAAAATACAGCTCGTTCAAGCTTTATTGCACAAGTACGGTTTAGGCAATCAAGAACCCCGTTATTCTGCAGCGGCAGCCATCCCTCCCCGCAGAAACGGCGGGCAGCCTCCGGTTCCCGAGCAGCTCTCCTTTTCTTTTGCGGATTAGGCCGGGCAAAATACATAAAAACAGGCTCCGAAGAGAATTATGACAGTAGGTCAACAAACAAGACTGCATCCAACAAGAGGAGTGAGACTAAATTGCCGCTTAAACGAATGTGCGTCTTTCTGACGGCGCTGCTCATTTTTTTCGGACAGGCCGCAACCATTCATGCGGATGGTACGTACCATTTCGGTTTTAAGAAAAGCAAAAACGGTTCCATGCCTTCCATCGATGAAGAAGGATTTAAACCGCTTTTACAAAAATATGGAGCTGTTTTTACCGGGGATACTTCGAAAAAAGAGCTTTTTCTGACTTTCGATAACGGCTACGAAAATGGGAATACTCCGAGAATTCTCAATGTTTTGAAAGAAAAACAAGTGCCCGCCATTTTCTTTGTTACAGGCCATTTTATTGAAACCCAGACCGAGCTGCTGAAGCGAATGGTCGACGAAGGGCATATCGTCGGAAATCATTCCTGGGGGCACCCCGATATGAGCCAAATTTCCGCAGCCCAAATCGAGAAAGAACTGACTAAAGTGCAAACGGAAGTACAGGCACGGACCGGCCAAAAAGAGATGAAATATTTGCGGGCGCCAAGAGGCATTTTTAACGAACGGTCCCTTGCGGAAAGCAAAAAGCTGGGGTATATTAACGTGTTTTGGTCGATCGCCTACAAAGATTGGGACACCCGCAATCAAAAAGGCTGGCGGTTCGCTTACGACAGCGTCATGTCGCAGCTGCATCCCGGTTCCGTCATTCTGCTCCATTCCGTCTCCAAAGATAACGCCGAGGCGCTTGCCAAAATTATTGACGACGCCCGCCAGCAAGGCTATGAATTCAAAAGCATGGATCAAATGAGCATCCATTTCCCGTAAATTTCGCCACCCATCGCGGCCGTACTGACGATGCAAAACAGCGCCGGTGGTCGACCGACCGCCGTCATGCGGCGCAACACCGCGCGCTGGGAGCTGCGCGCGGTGCGAACCTTTTGCTTCGGCAATACGGCTTTTTGCCGTCCTCACCCCCAGGCAGCCGCCGTCTTTTCCATACTCAGGCCGTTCAGAAACCGGCAAGCCGGAGCTGGTCGCACAATCTGCCCGACTGCGCAAAGAAAACCTGCAAAAGTGCAGGTTTTTGCTCGATGGATATGCTCGCCACGAAAAATTCCTGCACAATCGCAGGCTTTTCGCCAAAATGGACCATTTTCATGGAAAAAACCTGCACTTTCGCAGGTTTTTTCCATGCCAAACCGCCTTGCGCCCCCTCACTTCAGCGCCGCAACCCGTGCGGAAAGGTATGGGTTACGGAAGAGCGGCTGCGCTCCTCCGACGAAGTTACTTTTGTGCAAACCCCTAGCCCGTTGCTTCCTCGCCGTTCAGCCGCAGCTCGAACTGTTCGTCCCGGTCGCACAACAGCACGCCGTCCTTGACGTCAAGCCTCGCGACCTGAATGGACGTTCTTCTTTCCCGGTACGTTCGCTCGGGCTCGATGCGGCCGTCCGCCTCTATACGCTCCGGATGCGTAAAGTAAAAAATGTACGCCTCGTCGCCCTGGACGACTACGTCCGCATGCAGCCCGATAACCCGATCGTCTTCCCGGGTTCCGGGCTTGTCGAGAATAAGGCCATTGCGCTCCCAGTGCATCAAATCGCCGGATTTGTAAACGCCCTGCCCTCTCCACTCGTCGACGTTCATCCAATAGGCGTCTTTAAAACGGAACACATTGGGCCCTTCGTGCGGCCGTCCCGTGATGACGGGTCCGACTACAGTCCAATGGTACAAATCCGGGCTATCCGCCGCATAGGTTGCCGATTGATTCGCCTCGTCCTTGTACCACATCCGGAAACGCCCGTCCGGCAGCGGGTACACGCAAACATCGATGACGCGGTCGGAGCTGAGCGGCAGGACAGAGCGGAACGTCCATTCGATCAAGTTCTCGCTCGTATAGTGCGCGATGCTGCGGCTATGGCCGGGCCAGTTATCCGGCACTCCCCGGATGTAGCTGACGTACATATGATAAACGCCCTCGTGCCAATAAATTTCCGGCGCCCAAAACGTATTGCGGCCCCATTCGAAATTGAGCCCCTCCAGCGTTCCCCTGTACAGCCACGAAGCACCTCCGTCCGCAGAAGAAGCTACGCCGAGGTCGGTGCCGTGAATCCAGGCATAATCCTTCCCCTCCGCCGAAGCCCTACGGTTCGTGTACATCATCCACCATTCCTTCGTTTGCCGGTTCCAAATAAGTACCGGATCAGCAGCCCCGTCATAGATCGGATCGCGAAATAAAGGTGCTTTCATCTGCGTTAGTGCCCTCTTTTCATCGTTTTTATGATTAGCTTAACCTTTGACCGCTCCCCCGACAATACCCTTTACGATTTGCTTTTGCATAACGATAAAGAAAATAAAGATCGGGATCAGGGCAATGACCGTCAACGTCATGAACATCGGCCAGTTGACCGAAAATTCGCCCTTCGCTTTGTAAATTTGCAGGACGAGGGTAGCCTTGCTCTGCGAATTGAGAAACAGCATCGGAGCCAAAAAATCATTCCAGATCCACATCGTCTGATAAATGATGCTCGTCACCGTAATCGGCTTAAGCAGCGGCAAAATGATGCGCCAGAAAATGCCCCAAACGCTGCACCCGTCAATGATCGCCGCCTCCGTCAGCTCGCGGGGAATCGTCTTCATGTAGCCCATCATCAAAAAGAAGACGAACACCGAACCGCCCATATAAAGCAAAATCAGCCCGGACAGCTTGTCGGTAAGAAGGAAGCTCGTCATCAGCTCGAACAAAGGAATAAGCGTCGTCTGGAACGGGATCAGAAATCCCGCCAGCAAATACGTGGTGATCCATT
Source organism: Paenibacillus sp. sgz302190 (assembly GCF_059820445.1). Classification (NCBI taxonomy): domain Bacteria; kingdom Bacillati; phylum Bacillota; class Bacilli; order Caryophanales; family Paenibacillaceae; genus Paenibacillus; species Paenibacillus sp. sgz302190. The sequence goes on along the minus strand of NZ_JBZYAO010000001.1, from coordinate 152,480 downwards.
TGTTCAGCCGGTTCGGATTAAAAACGACCGGATACGCCGCCATAGCTCCGATCAGCACCATCAGCAGGACGGAAATGACCGTCAAAATCAGGCTGTTCTCAAAGCTGCGCAGCAGCGGCGTTTCTTTAAAAACTTTCACATAATTGGTGAAATCCAGATGCGAAGGCAGGCTCATCGGGCTGCGGGCCGTTTCCTGCGTGCTTTTCAACGTGTTGACGATGATCAGGTAGAACGGAAAAAATGTGATAAACCCTACCGGCAGCATCAAAATGTCGAGCAGCCACACTCTTTTGTTCGATGACGTCATTGGATTTTATCCTCCCGCTTTTGCATCCACGTCACCTGGATATAAGTCAGAACCAGAACGATGAGGAAGAAAATAATCGACATCGCCGAAGCGAGCCCGTAGTTCGTTTCCGAAATTCCGCGAAGCACGATCACTTGAGTAATCGTGTACGTCTCAAAACCCGGGCCACCCTTCGTCAGGGCAAACGGAATTTCAAACACTTTGAGCCCTCCGGTTAGCAAAAGCATGACGCTCACTGTCATGCCGGGAGCGAGCAGCGGCAGCGTAATGTCGCGGATTTGCCGCCAGCGGCCCGCCCCGTCGATAGCGGCGGCTTCGTAATAATCCTTCGGTATGGACTGCAAAAAGGCAAGGTACAGCACGGCGTGCCAGCCCGTTCCCGCCCATACCGAGACGACGACCGTGGACAGCTTCGCCAACAGCGGGTCGGACAGCCAAGGCTGCGGGCCCGCATGAAACAGTTTGCCCAGCACTGTATTCAGCACGCCGGACGAGATCGGGGCCAAAATAAATCCCCAAATGTAAGCCAAAAGCAGCCCGCTTGGAATGGAGGGAAAGAAAAAAATAGCTCTGTACACATTTTTCGATAAAAAGTTTTGATCCAGAATCAAGGCGAGCGGTATAGCCAGAATCGTAATCAGAACGGTAGTAGCAATCGCGTAAAAAAGCGTGTACGACAGTCCCGACACAATGGCGTCGTCGACAAAAATTTTCGTATAGTTTTTCAGCCCGATGAAGTTGAACGCTTTGGTGTAGCCGTTAAAATCGGTCAAGCTGAGGAAAAACGACTTGATCAACGGATAAATCGTAAACAACGTGTAGACAAACAAAATCGGCAGCAAAAAAACTTGATATTGAAACTGTCGGATGAATTTGACCACATCTGCCTCCTTTATTTCTTATCCATTTCTTTCATCTTCTTGTCGATCGATTTGGCGGCATCTTCCGGCGTGATTTTGCCTACGACCATGTCCTGGGTCGAAATCGTCATCTGGTTGCGCAGCGCCTCCTGATTGCGGGACCAGGAAACCATCGGCAAATAAAACTTGCCTTTCAATAAGCCTTCCTTGTACGCTTTCTCGATCGAAGGATGAACTTTGCTCTCGTATCCTTTTGCGGTAATGATCGCTCCGGTGCCTTCTTCGAACTTTTTCAAGCCTTCCGGCGAGGCCAAGTAAGCGATGAATTTCAAAGCTTCGTCTTTATGCTTCGTCTTGCTGTTCACGGCAAACCCGACGCCCGGCGCTCCGGCATAATAGTTGCCGCCCGGCTTCGGCCCGGGAATCGCCATCATGCTGTACTCCAGATTCGGATTCGCCTGTTGAATCGTATTGATGCTCCAGGGCCCGCCCGAGAACATGGCGACATTGCCCAAAGCAAATTCATTGACGATTTGATCGCCCGTCAAACCGATCATATCCGCCGTCAAAATTTTGTTGTCGAGCAGCCCTGTTTTGAAAGCCTTCAGCGGTTCGGTCCAGCCCTGCTCGAACGTTTTTTCGCCTTTGAATATTTTGGCGTCGAAGTCGGGGTCCGCATTCAGCGTCATATTGGCGTACAGTCCGTCGTGCAGCATCGTGACATCCTGCATATTGTCATAGATCGGGATAATGCCTGCGGCCTTCAGCTTCTTGCAAGCGGCGATGAATTCATCCCATGTCTGAGGCTCCTTCTCGATTCCCGCTTTTTTGAACAGCGCTTTGTTGTAAAACAAGCCCCCGACCCAGCCCGTTTGGGTAAAAGCGTATACTTTCCCGTTTTTGCTGAGCATCGGCTTGTTGCCGTCGAGCATCGTTTGGGTGAACGGCTGATCGGTCAAATCGAGCGCATAGCCGCCGTCAATAATTTCGTTGCGGTTCTCGGCGGCGATAATAAAGAGGTCGGTCGCGGAATCCGACAGCAGCATCGTCTGCAGCTTGGCGATATAATCTTTAACCGGCGGCGCGGTTTGGAAATCGAAGGAACTGTTCGGATTTTGCGCCATAAAGCCGTCGATGACCGGCTTCATCTCCTTCTCGTTGTTCCAGGACAAAATGCTCAGCTTCACCCCTTTTTCGGACCCTTTGGCCGCACTTCCCCCGCCGCTATCGGTTCCGGCTCCGGTCCCGCCGCCGCTGCTGCAGCCGGATGCCATTACGGACAGGCCCACTAGTCCCGTCATCGTCAATTTCCATGCTTTTTTCATAAGCTTTCATCCCCCGTTTGCAATGTTTGTAAGCACTTACAAATCGATTGTAACTCCCGGCACGGTCCGGATTGAATTCATATCGTTGCACGAATCGTTGCCAATTGTTGCACGCTTTCATTTTCATGCCTCCCGGCTTTCCGTGTATCTTGTCCGGTATTCCTTCGGCGTCAGCTCAAAATATTTTTTGAACGCACGGCTGAAATGGCTATCGTCCACAAAACCGGTACGCTCCGCAATGACGTTGTTTTTCCAGTTCGTCTCTATCAAAAGATGGGCCGCTTTCTCCATGCGGATTTTGGTGACGAAAGCCCAGTAATTCGTCTGGAACTGCTGCTTGAACATCCGGCTGAGCTGGTACTTGTCGATGCCGAACCGGTCCGCGACCGCAGTCAGCGAAAGATCCCCGTCGGCCCGGCATTCCACATATTCCTTGATCTCGCGGACGATGCGCTCCAGCCTGGAGGCTCCGTCGCAATCCGCGCAAATGACGGTGTCCAGCCTCTCCCGGAGCAAGCTTTCAAGCTCGTCGATCCGCTTGCAGCCTCTCAGCTCGGCGGCAGGCAGAGCCTGATGCGCGGAAGAGGCGAACGGTGTGCCGGAGAGCGCTTGAGCAGCGATCAAAAAATACCTGCCGCTTGCCTGGCAGGCGACGTCAGGCTCGACCCGCTCCTTGCGGAACCAGGCCAGCAGCTCCGTCAAATCGTTTCTCGCTTCCGCCGGCGTCAGCCCTCCCCGCGCTTTTTCCTCCAGCTTTTGCTCCAGGGCGCGCAGATGCTGTGAAGCGGATTCGCCGGCAAAACCGCGGCCGTCATAAACATGAACGGCGTTGGGCGCATAAAAGCTTAACCGGGCCGCTTGCCCGCTCTCGGCCAATCGGAGAGCCAGCTTCCCGGCGTCCGTCTCGATCGCGCTGCAGCCTATCGTAAGCGGGAGGTCTGGCTCCACCGCTTGCCACGCCCGCAGCGCCGCTTCGCCCAGCTCCCTGAGAGCCTCGGGGCTGAAACGCTTTTTCATCCCGATGCACACAACCGTTTTGCCGCCGGCCTGCACGGCATCGAACAGATGCAGCTGCCCTTCCGTCTCCGGGCCCGGCCGCCACCAATCCGCGACGGACACGGGCGCGCTGCAGGTCAACGTCCATACGGCATACTGGACAATGCCGAGCATTTGAAAGCGATCCTGCAGCATGGACAGCTCGCCGCCGGACAACGGAAGCTGCAGCTCCGCTTTTTCCAGGCAGCTTTTTATCGCCATGCGGGTTTCTGTGTAAATCTCCTGTACAAGCTCCCGGATGACGGCCTCCAATTGACGCGTATCCACGGGCTTCAGCAAATACTGCGAAACTTGCAGCCGCAGCGCATCCCTCGCATACTCGAAATGGTCGTAGGCGCTGAGGATGACGGTCTTCGGTTTTTTGCCCAGCGTTTGCAGCCGTTTCAGTGCGCCGATTCCGTCCAGCAGCGGCATGCGGATATCGATGAGCAGCAGATCGGGCTTGTAGCCCGCCGCACGGGAGGCCGCCTCTTCGCCGTCGTATACATGCATGACGTCGCTGATGCCGAGCGCCGCCCAATCCATCATTTTATCCAAAAAAGTGTGAAGCGACGTTTGATCGTCCGCAATCATCAGTTTCATTAGGCACACACTCCTTAATTTATGGCCGAAACGGCAGCACCACATATACGCTCGTAAACGAATGTTTGACACTGCTGCGGATGCGAATGCCATATTCCGCTCCGAATTTCAGCTTCAACCGCTGATTGACGTTATATAATCCGATATTGCCCCCGGACGATTCGGTATTGGCCAATTGAACGGCGAGCGCCCTTAATTGATCCCGGGTCATCCCTTTTCCGTTGTCCTTCACTTCGATCAGAACGCCTTTTTTCACCGGCACGATGCGGATGCTGAGCTTCGCGCTGCGCGGATTTTCCTCGAATCCGTGAACGATCGCATTTTCAAGTATCGGCTGAATAATTAATTTCACGGTCTTGCTTGCCAGCAGTCGCGGTTCCGCAATACGCGTATCGATGGCGATGCGGTTGTCGTATTTGCGGTTGACGATAAAAAGATAATCGTTCGCGTTCTGAAGCTCCTGCCGAAGTTCGACCGTATCGTCGGAACGTTTCATGGAATACCGCAGCAAATTGCTGAGCGAAAGCACCAGATGGTTGGAATCCTCCGTGTTGCCGCAGACGATTTCCGTTTGCAGCAATTGGAGCGTATTGAACAGGAAGTGCGGATTGATTTGCGATTGCAGCGTTTTGAGCTCCACTTCCTTCATCGCGATTTGAGCGACGTAATTTTGCTTGACCAGCAGCTCGATCCGGCCGACCAGTTCCTTGAATTTGTTGCCAATCACGTTCAGTTCCCGGTATTTATAGTTTTTGGAGACAACGAACAAGCTGTCCTCTCCTGTGTTGTCGACGGTGGTTAGCAGCCGTCTGAAAGGACGGGCGATATGGATCGTGATGAGGATCGAGGTAAGCGCATTCAGAATGAGAAACAAATACAGAAATCCGATCAGATTCGCTTTGAGCTGCGACGACTGCAAGCTGATTTCCGACATCGGAATCGTAGAAATCATGCGCAGCCCTTTGACAGCCGTCGTGTGGTAAATGACAAGCTGCTCCTTCCCCTCGATCGTCGAAATAAAACTGCCGGAGTCTTCCTTATAAATGCTGCCGATACCGGGAAAATCCAGCGTCTGGCCGATTGCGTCCTTGCTTTTGTGAACCATGATCGTCCGATGCTCGTCGACTATAAAAATATTTTCGTTTTTTTGATACGAGTTGAGCTCGAACATCCCGTTGATTTTGTTCAAATCGAGGTTCGCGACGACAGCGCCGACCGTCGTTCTACCCGAATCCGTGACCGGAATCGCAATCGATAAAGTCGGCTGATTGTACTTGGACACGCTCGTCGTCAAATAATACTCTTGCTTGTGCAGCCCCAGCGTTACAAACCCTTTGTTCGGATTCGCCGCCACCGCCTCCCGGAACCACGGCTGCCGAGTGAACGGATAGTCCCAGCGCAGCGTCTTGCGCCCGTCCAGATTGTTGACGTATCCATTTTTGCCAAGAATCAAAATATCGCTGATCAGCGACTGGAACGACGTGACGCCGAACGCCAGATCGGCAATGTTGCGCTCGTGCTGGATGCGCTCTTCGGCCGACACTTTATCGCCGTAAGCCATCAAAGTGATGACCGAATAATGACCGGCCAGCAGAACGAGCGGGCGGGTCGCTTCATCGAAATTGAAGCTGAGCCCCCTTGCCGCCTGCTCCATCAGCTTATAGCTCGATTGGGTCATCTCCCGCGTCAACGCCGCCGTCGAATCGCGCACGGACAATAGGCCGAGAAGCGCAAGCAGCAGCACGTTCGTCCCCAAATAAGATAAAAGAATAGTGCGGATAATCGTTCTTTGCAGCAGCGAGCGAAACAAAAAAACGATCGCATCATGGAAGCTGATGCCGCGAAGCTTAGCTATCATCGTACTCACCCCATTTAATTAATAAATATATTAACTTATATGCATTTTTATTAATATGTTTATCATAAAAGCTGCCCCCCATTTGGCAACTATGAAAAAGGGAGATGGGAAAGCCAACATGCGAGTGAGAATCGAACACATCCATCTGGAAAAATGGATGACCAACAGCACTAGCTGGGCGTGGGAAATCTACGAATGACAAGCATCAGCAGCTCGGTGTGGAAAACCTGCGTATGACAAACATCAACAGCTTGACTACAATCTCCAGTTGGGCGTGGGAATTCTGCATACGACCACCATCTCCAGCTGGGCGTGGGATATCTGCATACGACCACCATCTCCAGTTGGGCGTGGGAAATCTGCCTGAAAGCCTGACGGTTGAGAAACTCGCACGCAAAGCGGGATCGCCCGGCAGCCTAGCTGCCTAATTGCCTGGCTGCGCGGAGAAAGCCTGCAAAAGTGCAGGTTTTTGCTCGTTCGCACGCTGAAAACGAAAAATTCCTGCAATTGTGCAGGCTTTTTGCCGCGCACAGGGGCTCAGATTCATTTTCATCGAAAATTCCTGCACTTTCGCAGGCTTTTCGCCAAAATGAATCATTTCCTCAGAAAATTCCTGCACTTTCGCAGGTTTTTCCCCTGACCTGCCTGCCAAGCCGCCTCGTGACCGCTCGCCGTGAAACGCTACACCCCGCGCCGGGAGAGGCGCATTGGGAAAGAGCCGCTGCGCGACGCCAGCACCACCGTTTTGGGTTGGCCGTGCAAAAACGCCCTGGTGGCGCTGGAATACCTCTATCATGACGCCGGATCGCCGATGTGCATCGATTTTTCGCTTGCCAAAGCCCAAATGCAAAAAAAGCCCGTTACCGACGAAAACGTTTCTTTCGATAACGGGCTTGATTATACAGTTAAAGAGCGGCGCCTTTGCCGCCGTCTACATTGACCGATGTTCCTGTTACGTAAGATGCTGCATCCGAAGACAGGAACGTAATGACTTTGGCGGCCTCTTCCGCACTGCCGATGCGGCCCAGCGGAATAGCGTGCCGCGGGTCGCTGGCAAACTGCTCCCACGTCAGCTCGGGAGCCTGCTTCTTCCACCATTTCTCAATCTGGTCGCTGCGAATGGTGCCGATGCACACCGTATTGACGCGAATCCGATCGGCCGCAAGATCCTTGCTCATCGCATTCGTGAGCGCCAGTCCGGCGGCGCGGCTTACCGATGTGGGCAGCGACGATGCCGGCGGCGTTTTTGCGGCCGAGGTCGTAATATTGACAATCGAGCCGCCGCCGGCGGCGCGCATGTAAGGCACCGCATACCGCGAGCAGTTGATGGCTCCGAACAGTTTCAGATCAAGATCGTTCCGCCAAGAATCGGTTGACACCAGCTCGAACGGCATTGCCGCCGAAGTGCCGGCATTATTCACGAGTATGTCGAGGCGCCCAAAATGCTTCGCCGCCCGCTCCACGGCCCGCTTGCAATCCTCTTCGCTGCTGACGTCAGCCTCGACGAAGTAAACCTCGCCGCCGCCCGCTTCAGCAATGCGCGCCGCCGCTTCCCGCAACTGCTCCGCGTTCCGCGCGCAGATCGCAACGCGGGCGCCTTCCAGCGACAAAGCCAGAGCCGTCGCGTATCCGATCCCTTTGCTCCCTCCCGTAATCAACGCTGCTTTGCCTTGCAAACCTAATTCCATCGCGTTTAGCTCCTCTTTTGGCTTATTTTAGACGGGCGTGCTCAACTCGGCGCCGTCTGCGTTGCGAACGGCTTTCTCCCGCGGCTTCTCCAGGCTGATCCATATAAGCCCGAGCGCAATCAAAACCCCGCCGGCGATCTGCCCGGTATTGATTTGCTCATCGTACATCACAACGCCGGTGACAAGCGCCGCAGCCGGGACGACGTAGCGGAAAAAGTTCCCCCGCGCCGCGCCCGCTTTCAGCATGCAGCTGTTCCATACGACAAAGGCGATGAACGTGCAGAAGAGCACATTGTACAGAACGACGAAAATGTCCAGCGTCTGGATTTGGCCCCATGCCACCTTGCCCCAGCCCGTCAGCGTAAAAGGAGTCAGAAAGACGACTCCGAACAAAATGTACCAACTGCTGACGCGCAGCGGTGAATACTTTTTCATCAGCGGCATGCAGGCCAGATTCGTTAATGCGCCGACTATGCTGACGCCGAGCGCCAGCAAATTTCCGAGCATATGCTCGGATTTGAAATCCAGGCTTTGTTCGCCGCCCGTAATGATCAGAACGACGCCGGCCATGGCGAACAGACCTCCAAGCAGCAGCCTGCGGGTAATGGCCTCGCTCGTGAAGAACGGCGTGAACAAAGCGGCGAAAATCGGCCACGGAGCCACGTTCAGCAGCGAGGAATTGGCGAGCGTCGTAAATTTGATCGAATACATAACCGCCATTTCAAGCACCGTAATCGCAAAAAAGCCGATAATCATCAGCTTCCAGATGTCTTTTCGCTCTACGCCGACCGACTTTTCCTTCACTTTCAAAAACAGGAACAACAATGGAACCGCTAACGAAAAACGCAAAAAAGTAGACAACTCCGGTCCGAAAGTCCCCATCGCCAATCTGGATACCCCGAAATTGACTCCCCATATCGCGGAAACCAAAATAAGTCCCGCATAAACCAGTATGCGTGCGTTCATCTTTCCCCATCCATCCATTCTCTCGATTGTCTCTCTTTATCCGCTGGCGCACAACTTATCGCCGCACTCCTTCATAGTGTACGATGCGCGTCGGCTCCTGTCTATGAGAGAATAGCCGCACGGCGGCGCGAACAACCCCTGCCGATGTTCGGCAGGGGCTGTTCCATGTTCCAAGGCATGTTTATCACCGCAGCGCCGCCAGATCGAATTTCGGCACGAGGCCTTCCTCCGCCGCCCGGCTGAGCAGCGCATGCACAGCCGCATAGCCGCTTTCTCCCAAGTCCGCGGTAAACTCGTTGACGTATAAATCGATGTGGGCTTGCGCGACGTCCGGAGACAGCTCCTGCGCATGCCGCATCACGTACTCTTTCGATGCCTCGGGATTCGCCCAGGCGTACTTGACCGAGGCGCGAATCCAGCTGGAAATGAAAGCCGTATCCAGCGACCTGCGGGCGATGATCGCCCCGAGCGGAATCGGCAGGCCAGAGTCTTCCTCCCACCAGCTGCCCATGTCGGCCACGAGGCTCAGCCCGTACGACGGGTACGTGAAGCGCGCTTCGTGGATGACCAGGCCGGCGTCGATCAGGCCGTCCCGCACGGCAGGCATAATTTCGTGGAACGGCATGACCACGATCTCGCCTACGCCGCCGGGCACGCGCTGCGCCGCCCACAGGCGGAACAGCAGGTAGGCCGTCGATCGCTCGCTGGGCACGGCTACCCGTTTGCCGGCCAGCGCCGCAGGATTGCCGGCGCTGCTCTCTCCACCGCGCGTCAGCACGAGCGGGCCGCAGCCCCGGCCGAGCGCGCCGCCGCAAGGCAGCAGCGCATACTCGTCCAGCACCCACGGCAGTGCGGCGTACGAGATTTTGAGCACTTCCGGTCCGGCGCCGCTGGCCGCCAAACCGTTCGTGATATCGATATCCGCATAAGTGACATCGAGCTGCGGAGCGCCCTGGATCAAGCCGTGAGCCCAGGCATGAAAAACAAAAGTATCGTTCGGACAAGGTGAATATGCGATTTTCATGATAAAACCTCCTGTAATACCGGGCCGGCCGCTTCGAGCGCCGCCAGCGCATCGCCGATCCGCCAGGCGGACCGGTCGCGCGGCCCAACTGCATTGGAGATCGCGCGGATCTCCAGGAACGGCACGCCGCGGAACTCAGCGGCAGCGCCTGCGCCGTAGCCCTCCATCGCCTCGGCCGCAGCCCCGGGCACGCGCGCGGCCAACGCCGCGGCGGTCGCCGCGGTGCCGGTCACCGTCGACACGGTGAGCACCGGCCCCGTCCGGGCCGCCAGCCCGGCCTGCTGCAGCGCCGCGCTGAGGCGCTCGGCGAGGGCCGCTGCGACCGGCACGCGCGCGGAGCCAAAGCCGAGCTCGTCCAGGCTGACGAAGCCGTCCGCGGTCTCCGCGCCCAGATCGGCGGCGACGACCTCGCCGGCCACGACGAGCGAGCCGATCGCGGCTTGTCCGGCAAAACCGCCGGCGATCCCGGCCATCACGACAAGCCCGTATTCGCCGGCGGCGAGCGCCGCAGCCGTATTCGCTGCGGCTGCGGCGGCGCCGACCCCCGCCGCGATGACGTCAAACCGGCCGGCTCCGCGGAGACCGCGCAGGACGGCTTCCTTTTCCACGTCGACGGCGGTTATGACAAGTATGCGCTTTGCTGTATCGAACTCCATTTCCCCAAACTCCTTCGTGTACATCCTGTTAGTTCCCTTACACAAAGGTATCTCGTTCTGCACATAAAGTAAAGAGCAACAGCCTGAGCCTATCCCTTCAGCCCCGAATTGGCGATGCCTTCAACGAACCATTTTTGACAAATAAATACAACGATAAGCAGCGGTACAAGACCCGAAACGGAAGCGGCCATCACAAGCGGATAGTTCGTGCCGAATTCGTCCGAATAGTTCGTGAGCCCGAGCGGAATCGTGTACAGCGCTTTGTCCCGCAAAAAAATGAGCGGATTCTCGAAATCGTTCCAATGCCACGTAAACGTCAAAATGAGCAGCGTGACGAGCGCGGGCTTCGTAAGCGGCAGGCACACCCGCCAAAATATGCGGAAGTAACCGGCCCCGTCGATTCGCGACGCTTCCAGCAGTTCCTGCGGAATCGTGCTGAAAAACTGGCGCATCAAAAACGTGCCGAACACCGTAAAAATGCCGGGCAATATGAGCGCTTCATGCGTGTTGATCAAACCGAGCCAGTCAAACACGATAAACCTCGGCACCAGCAGCACCTGGGACGGAATAATCATCGTCGCCAAATAGAGCAGAAAAATCGCTTCGCGTCCGGCGAAATTGATTTTGGCGAAAGCAAATCCGGCAAGCGAGCTCGTCAGCAAACTGCCGGCGACCGTCAGCAGCGTGATTTTGACCGAATTCCCATAGTACACGTAAAAAGGCGTCTTGCCTCCCCATACCGTCTCATAATTGTCCAGATGAAACGTTGCGGGAATCCACCGGACCGGGAAGGCGAATATTTCTCCCATCGTTTTGAACGACGCGGATATCATCCAGACGAAAGGAACAATCATCAGCACGCCCAAACCCAGAAACAGCAGCGTCATGCCCAGCTTTACCCAGATTGCGGCACGCCCTGTCGTTGCTTCCTGCATTGTTTTCCCCTCCCGCTACATGATGTGCTGCGATTTCTTCTGGCTCTGCCACTGCAGCAGCGTAACGATAAAAATGATGACGAATAAAACCCATGAAATAGCCGCCGCATAGCCCATTTTGTTGTACTGAAACGCCATCAGGTAGATGTGATAGGAAAGCACCAGCGTGGCGTTCATCGGCCCGCCCTGCGTCATGACCGCGACCGCGCCGAACACCTGAAACGAAGCGATGACGAGCGTGACGGCGATCAGGAAGCTGGTCGGCCGGAGCATCGGCACGGTAATTTGCAGCAATTGCCGCAGCCTGCCCGCCCCGTCCATGCCTGCGGCTTCATACAGATCCCGGGGAATTCCCTGGAGCCCGGCCAAATAAATAATCATCGTGTAGCCGATATACATCCACACGGTCATGATCATGATCGCCGAAAGCGCCCAATGCGGACTCGCCAGCCAGCCCGGCGGATCGCCGATGCCGACGGAGCGGAGCCATTGATTGATCGGCCCTTCTTTGGCGTTGTACATGACGCTCCACACGATGCCGACGGCGACGACACTGCTGACGTAAGGCAAAAAAAACAACGTGCGAATCAATTGCTTCAAATACACATATTGATTCAGCAGCACGGCAACGATCAGGCCGACGACCATTGCGGCAGGGACGGTTACGGCTGTAAACACGACCGTGTTCGTCAACGATTTCGCGAACCAATCGTCCTCCGCCATATGGGCGAAGTTGCCCAGACCGATCCATTCCAAACCTTTTAACCCCTTCAAATAATCCCACTCCGTAAATACGAGAATCATGCTGAACGCAATCGGCACCAGAACGAAGCAAAGAACACCGAGCAAATTCGGCAAAATAAACAAGTAGCCGGCCAAGTTCTCCTCCATCCGGCGCCGCTTCCATACACGACGCATAGGCGTCCCTCCAGTACTATTCGCGCAGCCACCGGCTTCCGTCAGGGTGAAAAAAAGCGCCTTCCAGTCTCTTGACAAAAAGGCGCGATGAGCCGCCTGATTATTTTTTGGCCGTTTGAATCGCTTTATCCGCGCGCGTTTTTGCCGCTTCGACCGCCTGGTCCAACGATTGCGCGTTCATGACGTATTTCTCGGTTTCTTCCTTCAAAATCTTTTTCAGCTCCGGCAAAGCCGTCAAGTTGGTCCGGTCCACAAAGATGTATTGTGCGGACAAAAACGATTTCAACGAGTCCATGTCGAACAGCTTCGCGGAGTCTCCGACCAGCAGGCTGACGACTTTGTCGGCATCGGCCTTTTTGTTGACGGGAAGCCGTCCGCCGGCAACCATCGGCATGCTGCCTTCCGTTACGTACCAGCTTATAAATTTGAATGCGGCGTCGGCGTTCGGCGTATTTTTGTTGATAGAAATATAATCGCCCATGCCGCCGATGTTGTTGTTCGTGCCTTTCTGGAATTGCGGTTCAGGAGCAAAAGCGACGGAAAAATCGCGGGGGAAACTTTTCACGTCCTTCACATAGCGGATCAGGAAGTTGCCGCCGTAGACCATCGCCGCTTTGCCGGTGAGCAGCTCATTTTGAATCGCCAGCTTGCCTGCGAGCGCATCGGCCCATTTGACGGTCAAGCCTTTGTCCTCCATCTGCTTTTGCAGCTCCATCCCTTTGCGTACGGCGGCATGGTTGAAATTCGACGAGCCGTCCGCCGCAAAATAAGGGTCTTTCGGCTGCGCAGCCGTCAAACTGTATTCCGCGATCGGATCGAATCCGGGGTTGACGAAAGCGCCCTTGCGGTCGCCTTTGTTCAGCTTCCCGGCCAGCTCCGCGAATTCGTCCCACGTCCAGCCCGCCGCCGGCACTTTGGCGCCGATTTCATCGAGGGCCGCTTTGTTGAACAGCACGCCGTTAATATTTTTCGTCGCCGGCAAATAGTGCAGGCCGCCATCGATCTTTTTTACATTGGCGCTGCCGATAATGCCGTCCAGATCGAAATTTTGCTTGGCGATGTAGTCATCCAGCGGCTTTGTAATTCCCGCCCGGACGCGTTTCACGAGCCGGTCGTCGCCGTAGCTGATGAAGATGTCCGGCGTATCCGACTGGGAAATGAGCGCGGTGTCGAGCTTCGTGTTGCCTGCATCGTCATTGACGTAACGCACATACTGGATCTGGATGTCCGGGTTCGCTTTATTCCAGTTCGCTACGACGTCGGCCGGACCGCTTTCTTCGGGAACGCCGCCCCATAGCTTTAACGTAACAGGCTTTTTCGCCTCGACAGTGGGCTGCGCCGACGGTTCCGCACTGGATTTCACCGCTTTTTCTCCTGTGCAACCGCTTACCAACAAGGATATCGAAAACATAGCCGATAACCAGACTGCCATTGACCTTCTCATATTCGGGCTCCCCTTTTCACGCTTTAATTTTTCACCTTCATGAAGTTGATTTTATTGTAGAGGATCGGCCTGTTTGCAGGAATGGCATTTTCTCAGCGAAATCAGGCCATTTGTAAGGTGTTAGTCGCGCTGCAAAAACAGCTTTCTAAACTCGGTCGGGTGCATGCCTTCGATTTTTTTGAACAGCTTGCTGAAATGATTCGGATCGGCATACCCTACCTTTTCCGATATTTCATATATTTTGAAGGCGGGATCTTTTAGCATTTCCCTTGCTTTCTCCAGCCTCACGCGGGTCATGTAGTCGATGATCGTCTCTCCGGTTTCTTTCTTGAACAATCCGCTTAAATAATTCGGGGCAAAACCGGCTTCCTTCGCCAAATCGGGCACTTTAAGCGGCAAATGGTAGTTGTGCCGGATGTTTCGGGCTATCGCTTGTATTTCCGGCTTCCATCGTTTGCCTGCAAGATGTTTGACATATTCCACATAGATAGGAATCCAGCCCTGGAACCATTGATGGATCTCTGCGAGGGATTGCGCGCGGCGGACTGCACGGTGGGGGTAGATGTGCCGGTAAGGGGGAACGGAGTACAAGTCTCCGCCATGCTTTTTGCAATAGGCGCCGAGCATGTGCAGCAGATTCATCCAACGCTCCCGCACGGCTTCCGGATGGAGCGGCGGATGCCGCGGCAAATCTGCGACCGAATCGTCCAGCGCGCGGATCATGTCGGCCGCCTGATGCCGGTCCAGCATGCGCTCCCATGCGGCTGCATCCCAGAGCTGCCCGGACGCTGCGCCGGCGAACGGCTGCAAACGCTCCGACCAAAGCACGGTGCCAGGGCCTTCGTAAAACCGGTGCTCGAGCGCACGCGCCGCTTCCGCCGCAATGGCCGCCACCTGCCGGATATCGCGGCATTCCGGCGAAATGCCCATGCTCAGCGATAGACGCAGCAGCGTGGCAATGGCGCTGCCCATCTCTTCCGGCATGACCGGATGAAAGCGCTCTTGAAGAATCGCGTATTGGCCCGCGTCGATTTGCACAAGCTCGCCTTTGCCGTACTTCTTCATAATCTCCTGCAAAATGTTCGTCACGCTGTAATTCAGCAGCCGTTCGCTTTTGAACGTATTGTGCTCGACGACTTGATCGTAATCGTCAATGACCGCATACACCAGCCGGTATGCATCGTGCAAACCCGGAAGGTCGAACTCCGTCCAAATTTCCCGGATTTCTTTGCCCGAGCATTGCTGGGTCAGCAGGTCGCGCAGCCGGTTTTCTTTCACTTCCCGGCCATACTGCTTCATTTTGAACGTCTGGTACGATTTGTCTATCGCATCCTGCCGCTCGTCGATCAGCTCCCGCTTGACGCGGTCCAGCTTGGCCAGCAGCTCGGCCGGCTCCATGGTCAGCTTCAGCATGTAATCGGAAGCCCCGCATTGCAGCGCTTTTTGCACATATTCGAAATCGCTGTGATTGCTGAGAATGATCACCTTGGCCGAATCGCCGGACGCCTTGATTTGCTGGAGCAGCGCGAGGCCGTCCATCTCCGGCATGCGAATGTCCGTGAGCACAATATAGTAAGGATAAGGCCGGAGCAGCTCCAGCGCCTCGACTCCGCTGGCGGCTTCGCCGATCAGATCGAATCCGTGCTCCTGCCACGGAATCAGGCTTTTGAGGCCGACTCGGATAAATATTTCGTCGTCGACGATCAGAAGGGGGATCATCGGACGCTCACCTCGCTTTGCAGCGGAATATGGATGGCGACTTCCAGGCCTTGCCCGATTCCGCCGCCGACCTCTATGCCGAATTGCCGGCCGAAAAACCGCTGAATCCGCTCATGCACGTTGTGCAGCCCCACTCCGCTGAATTTGGCGTGCGGCTGTTCCATGCTTTCCTGCACCTGCTTCAGCTTCTCGGGCGGCATCCCCATCCCGTTGTCGGTAACGCGCAAGATGACTCGGCCAGCCTGCTCCTCGGCGGCAATGCGAATATGAAGCTGCTGCCGGCGGCCGTGGATAATGCTGTTCTCCACGATCGGCTGCAGCGTGAATTTCAAAATCGCGTACGTCCGAATCCGCTCGGGTACATCAATATGCAGCATGACATGATCGTGGTATCTCATCTTCTGGATATTCATATACATTTCCAAATATTCCAGCTCCTCTGCGACGGAGATCAGCTCCCGGTCATGTCTCATGGAAAATTCGAGCAGCCGGCCAAGCGTCGTAATCATGTGACTGACGTGCTCGTCGCCCGACAGCATCGCCCGCCATTTGATCGAATTCAGCGTATTGAACAAAAAGTGGGGATGAATCTGGGCCTGCAGCGCCTGAAACCGCGCTTCCTCCCGCTGCCGTTGTTCTTCCGCAGCCAAATCGAGCGATTGCTTCAGCTGCGCCGTCATCTTGTTGAAATAAACGCCAAGCAGCGAAATTTCGTCTCTGCCCTTAACTTCCACCTTCGTCTCGAAATCCCCGGCGCCAAGCCGCTTCATGGAATGCGCCAGCAGCCGGATCGGCTCGGTAATCCGAAACATGAAGTAAACGAAAATCAAGGTGAATGCGATAAACCAGATGAGCATCCATGAAAAAGAACGGTCCGTTGCGCTCTGCAGTTGGGCGTTGAATTCCTGCTGCGGCATAAGCTGGAGCACCTTCCATTTGAACTCGGGCAGCTCCGCAGCGTTCAGCAAAAACTTGTCGCCGCCCAGCGTCAGCTTGTTTCCGGACATCGCGGACAAGCCGCCCTGCAGCGCCTGCAGCTCTTGCGGTGAAATTTCGCTGCTGCCGGCAAGCAGGCCGCCCTGTTCGTCAATGATGAACGTTTTCATCGATAGGTCCGATTGCGCCAAAGTGCCGAGCAAGGAATCCGTCGGTACCCCGATAAACACAATTCCGTAACCGCCCGACGTCCGGTCTCCCATCACAACCCGCGTAACGACGGTTAAATCCCGAATCCGGTTAACGTCGCCGTCATGAATCCATGTCCGGTAGGACAGCTCCCAATTCGGCCTGCCGTTCAAAGCAATCGTCCGCTGATACCAGCCGGCACCGGCAAACTGCGCGAAATCGGCGGTGATATCCGGCGAGAACCATGTAGAATGCACGTACCCGCGAAAATCGATCAATGCCATGAACGCATGGTCGTCGACCAAAATATCCCTTGTCGACTGCAGCTTTTTTTGCAGCTGGGTCAGCCGTCTGGACGCCTCATACCGGCGGCTCCAGTCCACATCCGAGGTTAAGTACTGCATCACCTCGGAATCGTTGACCAGAAGCGTCGACGCTCTCAGCATCCGGGTCGTCAAATCCGATATGGCCGCGGCTTTTTGGCTGACCAATTCCTGGTTCGAAGCAATCAGCTTTTCTTCAATGATTTTTTCCGAATAGGAGCGGTAGTTAAAAAAAATGTAAGTATAAGGAAGGAGGATAAAAAAGAACAAAGTGAGCAGGATTTTATCGCGGAGAGAAGAAACATGCAGCTTGTTGACCCATTTCCTCATAAGCGCAAGCACCATACTTTCCTAAGGGGGTAAAGTTTGCGATTTATTTAATTTCACACCTTATTGGTTCCCTCCGTTTCATTATATGGGCGATTGTTTATTTCGGCGCAGCTCCCGGCTCCTGGCGCGTAGTGTTGCGCTGCATGACGGCGGCCGGTCGAGCACAAACGCTTACATTTGTGTTTTCAATTGTCATCGGCTGCCGATGCAAACCTCGGAAAACTTGCGAATCGCGGGCGGCGCAGCCGCAGGCCCCACACGGCTGCGGACTGCAGCCGCTCTTTCTCAACTAGCGCCTCTCATGCCATCGGTTGCTGCGCTGAAGTGGGAAGGGGGCACAAAGTGGCTTGGCAGGGCGAAAACCTGCAAAAGTGCAGGTTTTTTCCGGAGAAGCGGTTCGTTTTGGTGAAAAGCCTGCGAAAGTGCAGGAATTTTCGATGAAAATGAATCTGAGCCCCTATTCGCGGCTAAAAGCCTGCACAATTGCAGGAATTTTTCGTGGCAAGGGATCAAGGATGCAAATTCATGTATTTTTGCAGGTTTTCTTCGTGAAACCAGACAGATTGTGCAATCGGCTCGGGCGTATGGGTTTCTGGCAGCCTGCTCATTTGCCAGCTTTCTCCGCATGCCAAGTAGTTGCTTCCTCTAGCTCGCAATCCCCATAATTTTACATTCTCCTCTTCGCGCAACCAGGCAGATTGTGCGACTGGCTCGGGTATATGGGTTTCTGGCAGCCTGCCCAATTGCAGGCTTTCTCCGCACTGCCAAGCAGTTGCTGCCTCTAGCGTGCGAAATGCACTGGTTTCCATCTGCTACGCTTGTAAAGCTTGAAACTACAGCAGCAGATCTGATTATTTTCATTCTGCGGGGTGACTATCCCCGGCGTTGCGGGAGTTTTTGCAGGCTTTCCACGAGCTGCCGGCGATGCGCCGGGTCGGGTTCCGCACTCAGCGCATCTGCCGGACTCCATAACTGTGCTATGATCAGCCGCCTGCGAATATTCCTCCCTCCCCTTCTATCTCATGACCTTCTTCCATTTCCGGTACCCTCTGCGCAAGAAATTCAACACAAAGTCCGGAAACGGAAGACGGCTGATCCACGGGAAATAGAAACGGTCGTATGCCTTTTTCAAATCGTCCCACATCGTACAGGGCTCCCGCTTCAAAAAATCGGAAACGTCGACTACGATGCCTCTGCCGTCTTTCATCATGACGTTTTTCCCGTGCACATCGTGCGGGAACAGCCCTTTGCCGGCCGCATAGGCCAAAGCCTGATCGATGTCGCGGATCACCTGGCGCCGAATCGGAATCCCTTTGCGCATGCAGTTATATAGAGTGACGCCCGTGAGACGCCGCAAAATCAAAAAGTTGCGTCCTTCATAGATGCACTCCGAATAAGCCGGATGCCGGCCAAGACGCCTGTATACCTCGGCCTCGTCTTCGAGTCCCGGCCGGCCGGGTGCATATACTTTGGCCACCCAATCGGGAAAGTCAGGGTGGGCCAGAACGGCCGCGTAGTTTCCGGCACCGAGCAGCCGCCACGGCTCAGGGACATGATAGACGGCGATCGGCTCGTCGGGCTGCTCGCTGGCTATGCGCAGGTGCGGCAGCAGCTCAGCTTCGATGCGCGCAGCCATTGGCCCTGCAATTATATGTGCCGCAGCCGCACTCGGGAAGTTGCCCTTAGATTCCACCATAAACGTTCGAATCTCTTCCTCTCTCCAAAAAAGCTCGGCGGTCTTCAGCCGCTCGCATTCATAATTGCACACGTTGTCCCCTTTGGTCAACTGGGTGCCGTCTGCCGGCAAAAGAAAAAGGAACTTCGATCCGCAGGCGGACCCAAGTTCCTAAATCTGTTTACTCGTTCAGCGCTTTTTGCAGCGCCGCCAAGTTTTGCTTCATAATGCCGATGTAGTCCAGCTTGTTTTTCTTATCCTCGTCCGTCAAACCTTCGAGCGGATTCAACACATCGGTCTTTGCGCCGATTTCTTTGGCGATCGTCTGGGCGATTTTCGGATCGACCAGCGTTTCGAAAAAGATCGTCTTGACCTGACGCTCCTTGGCAAACTTCACGATGCCCGCCATTTTTTCCGGGGACGGCTCCTGCTCGGGGGATAGTCCGGCAATCGGAACTTGCGTCAAGCCGTACTCTTTGGCCAAATAACCGAAAGCTGCGTGCTGGGTGACAAAATCTTTATGCTTTACGCCGCTTAGCCCTGTTCGATACGATTGGTCAAGCTCTTTCAGCTTCGCTATGTAAGTATCGGCATTTTTCTTGTAGTCGTCCTTGTGGGCGGGATCGGCTTGTTCGAGCGCCGCCTCGATGGCAGCCACTTCCTTTTGGGCCAGCGTGGGACTCAGCCAAACGTGAGGATCGAGAACTTTGCCGTCCTTCGCCTCCTGCTGCTTATGGTCGTCCGCGTGTTCCCCCTCGTCCTCGTCGGGCAGCCCTTCCATCAGCTCGATCCCTTTACTCGCCTGCACAACTGTGCGCTTATCGTTCGCGGCGCTCTCCAGCGCCTTGTCGACCCAGCCTTCGACGATACCGTTATAGACGAACACGTCAGCTTCCTTGATTTGCGCCATATCTTTGGCGCTCGGCTCCCAATCGTGCGGCTCGGCGCCGGCCGGAATGAGACCGATGACATCGGCATGGCTGCCGACGATTTGCTGCGTAAATTCGACCATCGGGTAAAAGGTCGCGACAATTTTTAACGGCTTGCCGCTAGCGGCAGCGCTCGGCGACGGCGCGGAGTTCGTCCCCGCCGTAGGCGGACTGGCGGCTCCTGCTCCCGTTTGCGCCGTATTGCTGCCGCAGCCTGACAGCAGCAGCGCGGCCGCAGCCGCCGTCATCATCGTTTGTTTCCATGTTCCTTGCATGTGTATTCCTCCTGAACTTATATGAAATGTAAGAACTTATTGAATGGTTGAATCCTTGGCATAGCGGGTCGCCGATCTTGAAACAGCCGGTTCCGGGGCAGCGGGTTCAGCGGCAGCCTGCCGGCGGTTGATGCGCTTGCCCAGTTGGAGCAGCAGCTTTTTGATGCCTATGCCGGCGACCAGAAAAACGAGCAGCACGATGGCGATCGTTCCGCCGGGAGGCGTGCTCAGCTGATAGGAAGCCGTCAGGCCGGAGAAGACGCCGATCAGGCCGATAGCCATAGCAAGGCCGATTGCGGCCGAGAAGCTCGGCGCAAGGCGAATCGCCAGCGCGGCAGGCAGCACGATCAGCGAGGAGACGAGCAGGACGCCGACGACCGGCATCGCCGACGCCACGATCATCCCGGTAACGACGCTGAACAGCAGCGATATGCGCTTCACCGGGAGGCCGCTTGTCTGCGCGGTTTCCTCGTCAAACGTGATCTGGTACAAAGGCCTGCGGAACGCGTAGAAAAAACAGCCTCCGATCAGCGCGACCGCGCACATCAAGGCGAGCTCGGTCCCGTTCACGGCAACGACCGACCCGAACAAGTACGACGAAAAGTTTTTGTTGATGCCCTGATTCAAGCTCATCAGCACGACCGCGCCGGACAAGCCGCCGATCATGATGATCGCTATCGAAATCTCACTGTACGTTTTGTAGGACCTGCGCACATATTCCACGACGACCGCGCCGATTGCCGCCACGGCAAAGCCGGTCAAAGTCGGGTTCAGATGCAGGTACGCTCCGGCCGCAACGCCGGCCAGCGACACATGCGAAAGCATGTCGGCCATGAGCGCCTGGCGGCGGAGCATCAGGTACACCCCCAGCACCGACGCCAGCAGGGCGATTATCCCACCGGCACAAAATGCCCGCTGCATGAAGTCGAAGTGCAGCATTTCCATCCGCCGTCCTCCTTCTTTTCAAGCTCGATGATGCGGTCGAGGTATGCGCGGACTTCCGGCAGCCCGTGCGTCACCATGACGACCGTAGTGCCGTGCTCCTTCACCTGACGGTGCAGCAGCTCATAGAAAGCGTACCGGCTGTCCTGATCCATGCCCGTCGTCGGTTCGTCCAGCACGAGCAGATCCGGCTCCTGCGCCAGCGCGCGGGCGATGACGATGCGCTGCTTTTGCCCGCCGGAGAGCTCGCCGATCTTGCGGCTGCGCTGCCCCCACAGGCCGACCTGGCGCAGCGCCTTTTCCGTCTGCCGGTGATCCTCGTTCGTCAGCCGGCGAAGCCACGAGCCTCTGGCGTGCCTGCCCGACCGCACGAACTCGACAATCGTGCTCGGGAAGCCGCCGTTGAATGCGGCGATTTGCTGCGAGACGTAGCCGACAACGAGCTTCTTTCCCGCCCGGTTCGACGGCGCCAGGTACGCTTCTCCGCTCCAGGGCTGCAGCAGCCCAAGCATAAGCTTGAGCAGCGTCGTCTTCGAAGCGCCGTTAGGCCCCGTCACGGCGACGAATTCGCCGGCAAATACGTCGATGCTGGCCTCTTCCAGACAGGGTACGTCCCGATAGCCGAACGATACTTGTTTCAGCGATGCTAGCAGCATAAGCTCACCTCTTTTAAATGTAATCATTACGATTAAACTCGAAAAAGAAAATCGAGCCGACTCGATATTAAATAGTAATTATTACGTATTAGATCATAGCAACGTCCCGTCTATTCGTCAATGCTTTTTTCCGGCTTGCAGTGGCGCGCGTCTCGCGCAGCATTTGCCAAGCAGCCTGGAGCTGCTGTATGATCACATTATGCTAATAGTAATCATTACTTTTTAATAGCATGTTCCGCCGGTTTTCAGAATAAGTATGTGACAAAACATCAACCACGTTCATGGAGGAACCCGATGAAAATTCCTGTTTTCGTATTAAGCGGATTTTTGGGGAGCGGCAAGACGACTCTGCTGATGCAATTGTTGAAAGAAACGAGAAACCGCGGCTTGCGGCCGGGCATCTTGATGAATGAACTCGGCAGGCAGGACGTGGACGGGAACATTGTGGACGAGGCTGCCGGGCTGGCGGTCGAAAAGCTGCTGGACGGCTGCGTATGCTGCAGCAAAAAAGAGGAATTGGCCGGAAGCCTGAAGCTGCTGCTCGGGCAAAAGCCCGATGTTCTCTTTATCGAGCTGACGGGCGTCGCCAACCCGGAAGAAATCGCCGACGCGCTGACGGAACCGGGTCTTCTGGGCGTTGTGACGCTGAAACAAATCGTCACCGTACTGGACGCCGAGCATGTACTGGAGTACAACAGCATTTTCTCCTCCGACAGACAGCTTGTCGCCACGCTGCGGAAACAAATAGAGGCGGCCGATCTGATTTTGATCAACAAAACCGACCTCGTCCCGCCTGCACAGCTGGCCAAAATCGAAAAAAGCGTCCGCAAGCAAAACGAGAAATCGCTCATCGTCCATACCGTGCGCAGCCAAATCGACGTCAGCCCCTTGCTCGCCAGCATCGCCTCCCACGAGCCCGCTCCGCTGTCCGTCCGGCCTTTCCGCATGCTCAAATCGGTAACGGCTGTTAAGCGTGAGGCAGAAGACCACGTTCACAAACACGAGCAAAACCTCTCCTACTCGCGCGTGCAAACCGTCACACTGCCCTGGCACACGGCCGAATCGGTATCCAGGCAGAGGCTGGAACAGTTTCTCGCCAGATGGAACAAACAGCTTTTACGGGCAAAAGGATATGTCGCTTGCGGGCCGCAGGGGACGACGATGCTGATGCAATTTGCCGGAAAAAGAACGTATTGGGAGCCATCGCAGTTTGCCGGCGATCCTTATGTCGTCTTCATCGGCATCGATCTGAACGCTGCGCTGCTGGAGAAAGAATGGTCGCGCCTGTTTGAAATTTCCTCCTGAACCCGTCTATACGAAGGCCGTTCGATCCGTTATAATAATCGTAAATATTATTATTTAGAGGTACATATATGCTGCAGGCACTCCAACTACCCGATTTCCTCGACACAACCAACCTGCAAACGTTCAAAACGATGTTTATCAGCATTATTTTGGAAGCTATTCCCTTTGTGCTGCTGGGCGTCGTTTTATCTTCCATTTTGCAGGTATTCGTATCCGAGAAGCTGATTCAAAAAATCGTCCCCCGCCATCCGGCGCTCGGCATCCTGTTCGCCTGCCTGATCGGCATCGTTTTCCCGGTTTGCGAATGCGGCATGATTCCGGTGGTCAGGCGGCTGATTCAAAAAGGAATGCCCGTCTACGTCGCGGTCGTTTTTATTTTATCCGGCCCGATTCTGAATCCGGTCGTCTACGCCGCTACTTACATGGCCTTTCGGACGCACACCGATCTGGTGTATGCACGAATGGGCCTGGCTTTTCTCGCAGCCGCCTTCATCGGCTTTGTTTTGTACAAAACGGTCAAACGCAGCCCGCTGCGCACGAGCATGGCCTCCTTCCAGCCGGAAGAACCCGAACCCGAGCGCCAGCCGAACAAGATAACCGCGACTTTGGCCCATGCGGCCGAAGAATTTTTTGAAATGGGCAAATTTCTTATGTTCGGCGCCATGCTGACAGCGCTGATCCAGACGTTCGTCGTCCGCGAAAGTCTCGTCGCCATCGGACAAGGCCCCGTCATCTCGCATTTGTTCATGATGGGCTTTGCATACATCCTGTCCTTGTGCTCGACTTCGGACGCGTTTGTCGCTTCTTCATTTTTGGGCACGTTCTCCAAAGGTTCGCTGCTTACTTTCTTGGTGATCGGCCCGATGCTGGATTTCAAAAACACGCTGATGCTGCTCTCGGTGTTCAAATCGAGGTTCGTCCTGTTCCTCAGCCTTTTGATCGCGGTCACGGTGCTGCTCGGCTCGCTGCTCATCGAACGTTTGCTTTTCATCCAATAATGACAGGAGAGGGATTCATTGGTACATCAGCATTCGCATACCGGCTCGCTGGCGCCCCATTACTTGCTGCGGGCCGGCATTTTGCTGGCATTCGCCATGTTCATCGTCTATTTGACCAAAACGGACAACCTGGCCTACTACATCGCCCCCCGCATGCAAAGCTATGTCAAATATTCGAGCGTCGCGCTCTACGCCATCGCCATCTATCAGGTTTATCTCGGAATCGGCGCCTTGTGGGGCAAAAAGCAGGCCGATTGCGGGTGCGAACATCCCCCCTCGCGTTCGCGCTTGCGCAGTACGGTCGCTTACAGCTTGTTCGTGTTTCCTTTGCTTTTGGGCTTTTTGCTGCCCCATACCGTAATGAGCAGCGCGCTGGCCGACAAAAAAGGGATGAATTTATCGACGGGCACGGCGGCCGCAGCGATCACCAAACAGCTGGCGGCAGCGGCCGAGAGCGACAAAGCGCTCGCCCCGCTCGCATCGGCTGCCCCTTCCCCCTCTCCGTCGGCGGCAGCGAATGCTCCGCAACCGCTCCCCGCAGCAGGCGGCGTGACGGATGAGCAGCTGAAAAAAATGTTCGTGGCGCCGGACGAGTATTCGGAAGATTTTGCGAAAATGGGAATGATCCTCTACAAGCGCGATCTGATTGCCGTGAAGCCGGAAATCTACATGGAAGTTTTGTCCACCATCGATTTGTTCAAGCAAAACTTTTTCGGCAAAAAAATCGAACTGACCGGATTTGTATACAGGGAAAAAGATATGAAACAGGATCAATTCGTCGTCGGACGGTTCGCCGTCTCGTGCTGCTCGGCCGACGCCTCGCCGTACGGCGTGATGGTCGACTTTCCGACAGCGAACCATCTGGACAAGGACACATGGGTGAAAGTCATGGGAACGATCGACAAAGGCAGCTATCAAAATAACGATATTTTTACGATCCATGCGACGAGCGTCGAAAAAATACCGGACCCGGGAACTCCTTACGTATATCCGAACTTCGACCCTATTCCCGAACTGAACAAATGACAACAAGCCGGAGCGGCCTGCTCCGGCTTCCTTCGTATCATTAGCGGGTTTCGCGGTGAAGCGTAACTTTGTTCAGACGCGGGCAAAACTTTTTCAATTCCAAACGTCCCGGCGTGTTTCGTTTATTTTTCGTCGTCGTGTAGTTGCGATCCCCGCACTCCGTGCAGGCCAGTGTAATTGTAACGCGCATGCGGTGTTTCCTCCTTTCCAAGCGGAATCCCGGTTTTACTTGCCCATTCCGGCCAGCAGCTCCTCCAGCTGCTCGTTCGACGCATTCGGCAGCTCGTCTGCGAACCGGCTCCAATCCATCCGCATCTCCGCATCCGTCAGCAAGCAGCGGTCCAGCGATTCGATCAGCGCAGGCTTATCCAGCCCGATGCCGATGAGCACGAATTTCGTAACGCGGTCGCCGAAAACCGGGTCCCAATCCTGCAGCAGCTCAGGCTCCTCGGCCAAGATGGAAGCTTTCTCGGCTTCAGGCAGCGCAGTGACCCAAAAGCCGGCCGGTCCGATCTGGATCGAGGGCCCCGCCTGGCTCATATTTTGCGCCAGGTCGTGCCGTGTCGCCAGCCAGAGCATGCCTTTGGCCCGCACGATTTCTTCCGGCCAATCGGCCAGCCAGGCGGTAAACCGCTCCGTATGGAAAGGCCTGCGCCGTTCGTAGACGAACGAAGAGATGCCGTATTCTTCGGTCTCCGGCGTATGATGGGCGTTCTCCATCTCCTGCATCCAGCCGGCAGACACACTCGCTTCGTCAAAATTGAACAGCCCGGTGTTCAAAATATCACGCGGATCGACTTGACCGTTCGCGGTCCGGATCAATTTCGCCCGGGGTTGCAGCTTGCGCAGCACCCCTTCCAGTTCTTGAAGCTCCTCTTCATCGACGAGGTCGCACTTGTTCAGGAGCAGCACATCGCAAAACTCGATTTGGCTGATCAGCAGATCAACGACGTCGCGCGTATCGTCATCGCCGACCGCCTGCCGGCGTTCGAGCAGCGTCTCCCCGGAGGAGAAATCGTGCCAGAAGCGGTAGGCGTCGACGACCGTTACCATCGTATCCAGGCGGCAGTACCGCGACAAATCGATATGATGCTCCTCGTCGATGTAGGTGAACGTTTGCGCAACCGGCACCGGCTCGCCGACGCCCGTCGATTCGATGAGGATGTAATCGAACCGACCTTCTTTGGCCAGCCGCTCCACTTCGCGCAGCAAATCCTCCCGCAGCGTGCAGCAGATGCAGCCGTTGGACATTTCGACGAGCTTTTCCTCCGTCCGGGATAATCCTCCTCCCTCTTTGACCAGGCCGGCGTCGATATTCACTTCGCTCAAATCGTTGACGATAACCGCCACTTTAAGGCCGTCGCGGTTGTTTAAAACGTGGTTCAGCACGGTCGTTTTACCTGCGCCCAGGTAACCGCTCAGCACCGTAACCGGAATTTTTGCCGTATTTTCACTCATGCCTTAGGTGAACTCCTCTCATTCCGCTTTTCCCGCCGCCTGCCTGCTTTCGCGCCCCTCCGAGCAATCCGAACAGTAGCCGTACACGTCGAATTTGTACTTGACCGGCTGGAACTGCCCCGGAAGGTCCGCAAACAGCTTGTGCGGCTCATAATCGCGCGGAATCGTTTTCTCGCAAGAAACGCAAATCAAATGATAATGCTCAAAATGCTCGTGTCCGCTGCAGCTCAGCTTAAACCGCACGGAACCGTCCAGAACGAACTGCTCGATAAGTCCGATCTCCGCAAACAGACGGATATTCCGATATACGGTGTCATAGCTGACACCCGGACACTTGTGCGCCAAATCCGTATACACGTCCATCGCCGAAGCAAAGCCTGGCGTCTCCAGGAAAAAGCAAAGCGCGAGCCTGCGCTGCTTCGTAATTCGGACGCCGCGATGCGAAAGCCTGCGAATCATCGATTGCAGCCTTTCCGATGCGGAAGCGTCATGATCCGTCAGCCGATTATTCATAAGCAGCCTCCTCGCCGCCGGTTAAATAGACTACGATCTCGGGAGCGGATCGGCAAAGCTCCGCCAATTGCGCTCGCGCATCTCCTGCTCGGTCAGCAGCGCCCGATCGAACAACTGCTCGATCTCCGGCCTGTTCAAGCCGATACCGATAAAGACGAGCTTCGTCACTCTATCGCCCCATACGTCGTCCCAATCCGGGGACTTGGGGTAATGTTCGCCGAAGTGGAACCGCCGCTCTTCCTCCGACAGCGCCGCAACCCACAAGCCTGCCGCAGTCAGCTGTCTGGAAGCACCCGCCTGCCCGAACACCATCGCCTGCGCATTTCTGGAGGCGATCCACATCAGGCCTTTGGCGCGAATAATATCGCCCGGATACCGCTCTAGACACTGCGCAAGCCGCTGCGGGTGAAACGGCTTTTTCCGCTTGTACACGAAGGAAGAGATGCCGTACTCCTCCGTTTCCGGCGTATGCGCTTCCTTTTCCAGCTCTTGAATCCAGCCTGCTGAACCGCTTGCCTCATCGAAATTAAATCTTCCCGTATGCAAAATCTCCTTCGGGTCGATTCGCCCGTGGGAAGTACGGATCAGCTTCGCTTTCGGCTGGAGCCCGCGGAGCCCTGCTTCCAGTTTCTCAAGCTCCGTTTCGCTGACGAGATCGCACTTGTTTATAATCAGTACGTCGCAAAATTCAATCTGATTAATAAGCAAATCGACGATACCCCGGCTGTCATCTTCGCCGGCTTCCTGCCCGCGGTCTTTCAGCTTATCCTGCGACCGATAGTCGTGCCAAAACTGGGCCGCATCCACAACCGTAACCATGCAATCGAGCTCGGTCAAAGACGAGAGATTGATGCCGTTCTCATCGTCGATGTAGGTGAATGTTTGCGCGACGGGGATCGGCTCCCCGATTCCCGTCGACTCAATCAGGATGTAATCGAACTTCTGCTCCATAGCCAGCTTCTCAACCTCGCGGAGCAAGTCTTCGCGAAGCGTACAGCAGATGCACCCGTTCGACATCTCCACCAGCTTCTCCTCTGTGCGCGACAGTCCCCCGCCGCCCCGCACAAGCTCGGCATCGATATTCACTTCGCTCAAATCGTTAACGATGACGGCCACTTTCAAACCGTCGCGATTGTTCAACACGTGATTCAGCACCGACGTTTTGCCGGCGCCCAAGTAACCGCTTAATACGGTGACAGGCAGCTTTTTATCCGGCACCCGCTGCGATTCCGCCATTATTCAACACTCTCCTTCGAGCGGCTTGACCCTGCATCCGGAACCAAGCATTTTTGTTTATATGTAATTATTACTATTATGTAGCAAAAAAGAAAAATCCGCCAACGGATTTTAATTGTAATAATTACTAACTGAAACCATACTATCGCATTTACTCTCGTTTGTAAATAGTATTTTTTACGATTAACCGAATCTAATCTTGAATAATAACTTTCGTGCCGACCGGAATATGTTTGAACAACCATTCTACGTCCTTATTCAGCATGCGGATGCAGCCGGAAGAAACGCTCTGACCTATGGAATAAGGCTTGTTCGTGCCGTGGATTCCGTAACGGAAACCGCCCGTATTAGGGACGCTGATGCCCAACCAACGGGTACCAAGCGGATTTCTCTTGTCTCCTCCCGGGATTTGCTTTCTCATATACCACGGATACTTGATTTTGTTGGCGATGCGAAACTCCCCTTCCGGCGTCAAGTTTCCTTTTCCCGTAGCGACCGAGAACGTAAACGGCGCACTCTCATTCACATAGACAAACAACAGATGACTCGATTTATCAATTACGATGCATATGTCTTCTTCGATGGGATAAGGTTCGTCGGCATGAGCGGTTTTCGGTGCCGCTGCTCCTGCAATCATGAGTGCAAACGCCGCCAAGCTGAGCATACGTCTTATGGTGAGCATCCTATTCAGCCTACTTTCGCTTAACATTTTGCCGCTGTCCGAAGCTTTGATTAGTATGGTTGTCCGGCGGCAAATTCATTCCGAAAAAAGCCCGCAAATGAAGATTAAGATAAACTTCCATGAAAATGCGAAGCGCAAAAAGCCCGCCATCCTTAGGGACGACAGGCTTGGGATATCACTATACGCGCTGTGCTTACAGCTTGTTGAAAATATCGGTCAATTGCGGAACGATTTGCGATTTGCGGGATACAACGCCTTTCAAAGTCGCTTTGTTATCGACCAATTTCACGTTATATGCCTGCTCGACGGCTTGCACGGAACGACCCAGCGCCAAACCGATGGAATCGTTCTTCAAAATATCAGTGACGACAAACAGGAATAAGTCCAGGCCTTTTTCCGCGATAATACCGTTCAAAGCGTCTTCAAACTCCGCTTGGCGGGACAGAACGTCGTTCGTATCCACGGCGTTGACTTGGGCGATTTCCACTTTGTAGCTGCCCATTTGGAACTCTTTGGCGTCGAGCGAAATCAATTGAGCGATCGTTTTGTCGCTCAGGTCTGCTCCGGCTTTCAGCATGTCAAGTCCGTAAGCCTCGGCGTTTACACCGGCGATTTCAGCCAGTTCTTTGGCTGCGGCCACGTCTTCTGGCGTGCAAGTCGGCGATTTGAAAAGCAGTGAGTCCGAAATAATCGCGGACAGCATAAGACCGGCGATATTTTTGTCGATGGCGATGCCGTTTTCTTTGTACATTTTATTTAAAATCGTCGCTGTGCATCCTACCGGCTCGGCGCGGTAGTACAGCGGACCGCTTGTTTCGAAGTTGGCGATGCGGTGATGGTCGATAACTTCGGCCACGCGAACTTGATCGATGTCCGAAACGCTTTGCTGCCGCTCATTGTGATCCACCAAAATGACGGTTTTCGTTTCGTTCGCAACCGTTTCCACCAAACGCGGCGCTTCAGCCTTGAACGTATCGAGAGCAAATTGGGTTTCGCCGTTAATGCTGCCCAGGCGCACAGCTTCGACTTGTTGGCCTAATTTCGTTTTCAGATCCGCGTAAGCGATAGCCGAACAAATCGTATCCGTGTCCGGATTTTTGTGGCCGAAAATAAGAATTTTTTCCATTCTAATGCTCCTTAATCGTTTTTGTTTTTAGGGTGAGAATCGTTATCTCTACATAGATTATAGCCGGATCGCATGTTACGTACAAGCTATTCCGTATTTTCCACTCGCTTTTAACGGCATAGGCTTATGAGTTACTGCTGCTTGCCGAGCCTTCTAATCCATATCTTCATACTGTTTTCGCTGTCCACATAAATGCGTTTGAGCTGAAAAGGGTCCTGATCCGGCGTCGTGCGCCCCTGCTTGATCGTAAACGCATAACGGTACCCCGAATCTTTCAAAATTTGCAGCGTCTGCTTGTTGAATTCTCCATACGGATAGCAAAACACGACAGGCTTGACCCCAAGGTGCTCTTCAATAAGCCTGCCCGCTTCCACAATCTCTTCTTTTTGCTTCTCGGCGGACAGCCAGGGCAGATGCGGGTGCGTCATGCCGTGAGGCTGGATGTCCCAGCCTGCGGCCTGCATCGCTTTGGCCTGCTCCCAGTTCAGATAGCCGTCCTGGGAAACGGCGCCCGGCGACATAAACAGCGTAGCCGGAAAACCGTAACGCTCCAGCACAGGCATCGCCAGCGTATAATTATCGGCGTAGCCGTCGTCAAAAGTAAGCAGAACCGGCTTCGCGGGCGCAGCTTTTTTCTTTTCGAGGATGAGCATAAAATCCGCAAGGCTAAGCGGCGTAAAACCGTGCTCATGCAAGTATTCCATTTGCAAAGCCAGCTCCTTCTGGGGAAGCACCAGCGAATTGCCGGGTTCGTCGCCGATGCTGTGATAATTCAGCACGGGAATGGACACAGGGCGTGAATCGCTTTCCGCCCGTTCCGTGGCGGCGGCCGCGCTCTGTACCGCGTACACGCTTGCCGCGACGGACGCCGGAGCAGGGCTGGCCGCGAGTACGGCCGGCGTCTCACTCGGCGCCGGCTCGTTCCAGCCCGCCTCAACTATAGTTGAGGCACTTTCCTGCCGGGGCTGCTCGTCCGCAATCGGAGGTGCCTGCAACTGGGGTGCATCGGCAGCAGTTCCGTCCGTATGCGAGCGTCCGGGCTCAATCAGCCGATAGAGGCCGATCACGGCGATAACGATGATTGCAGCAATTGCTGCCGCGTAGGTTTTCTTCATAGGACTCCTCCGGGATAGTACCATTTGTTATGTTTAATCCTATCCACAGAACTATGAAAATATGTCCCGACCCGCACGCGGCGGCCACCAAAACGCAAGCGCCTTGGCTGGCGCGGCGGGCAAATCTCAAGCGCCTCCGCTGACGCGGCGCGTAAAAACTCAAGCGCCTCCGCTGACGCGGCGCGTAAAAACTCAAGCGCCCCCGCTGACGCGGCGCGCAATAACTCAAGCGCCTCCGCTGACGCGGCGCGCAATAACCCAAGCGCCTCCGCTGACGCGGCGCGCAATAACCCAAGCGCCTCCGCTGACGCGCCGCGCGAAAAGCCTGCAATTGTGCAGGCTTTCACCACCTTGATGCGCTTCCTGCGAAGTATTCCTGCAATTGTGCAGGTTTTTTCGCGTAAATCCCGATTCAGACCCGCCGTGAGCGGAAATTCCTGTACTTTTGCAGGCTTTCCCCTAAAACGGGCCGCTTACGAAGAAAAAGCCTGCACTTTCGCAGGTTTTGCCAGCCGCATGCAGTTCCCCCAGCTGCCAAGCCGTTCCGGCCAGCACGAGCCATCTCCGGCGGCTCGCCCGCCCCCCCCCCGATGGCTGTGGTGTTTGGGCAATACCGCAGAAAAGCCTCCAACAGATGGAGGCTTGTGGTTTAGGCTCTATTTGGTCCGTGCGTTCCGCATCGCATTGACGAGTTGAGTCTTGCCGTCCGAAGCTTCGGCGAACTTTTGATACGCTTCGGATTCCATCGCATGGAGGGCGATTTTTCCCTCTCTGTTGTAATGGATTCCCCAACCGTATTTTTTGGCCAAAGTGGACGTCCGCAGGCAGGGATGCGGCTTTTGAAACAATTCTGCGCGAATTTCGTCGCCCCGGGCTTCCAACTGCTCCGGCGAAATGTTTTTGTGGCGGATATGAATTTCAAAAATCAAATCGTTTTGGGTGTATTCGTACGGATGCTGCGAAAGAAGCTCGTATTGAATGACGTGAATCGGTTTGTTTTCCTTGGTGCTTACGGGAATTTCGCTGTGTTCGGCGGCGCTGTCGGGTGAAACCAAAACAAACGTATCGAGGTAACTCATGTCAATTCGGCCTTCACCTGCTCGATTCCGTCCCACATGTTGCCTTCCCGATCAAAAATGATGGAAATGGGAGCGCTGCAGTTCTTTTCCCGCAAAATCGCCAGCATACGGCCGAACTCTTCCCGGTCCAGTTCCCCGCCCGGGCCATAAACCGGCTTGGCGTGAATCGAGTGAGCGATGGGCGCGCCGTAGGCAATTCCGCGTTCTTTCTCCTCGGCGGCCAAATTTCCGAAATCGACGATTGTCGTAAATCCGCTGCCTAAATCCGTCATCAGTTGGGACCAGCTGTCCACTGTAGAGGTCAGCTCCCGGAAATTTTCCGTTACGACGGCGACACCCCGGGCAGCGGCATACGCTTGCAAAATCCGCAAGCCCTCTGCGCTTCGGGCGTGAGCTTCACTGTCGCCGGGAGACTGTTCGCCTGCGACGATGCGGATGGCAGCAGCGCCCGCCGCGGAAGCCGCATCGATCCATTGCTGCAAATAAGCGATGTCCGCCTCTCTGCGAACGGCATCAGGCGATGAAATATCGCCGTAGTCCACGAGCAAAGTATGGAATTTAACGTCCGCTGCGGCCAAAGCCGCCTTCAGCCGCTCTAAATAGTCCCTTTCCCTGGTAGGAAAATGGAAATGGCAAATTTCCACGAACCGGAATCCGCGGGCGGCCAGTTCCTTGGGTAGATCGAGCAGCTCCCATTCGGTCGGCTGGCTCTGCTCCGCAACGGCCGGCTGTTTCAGCGCATCGTCCCAAACCGTCCAGCGCAAAGGCCCCAAACAGCGATGCAGACTCCAAGTGCTTATCGAAAGCTTATTTTCAAACATCATCCACGCTCCTCATCTCAAAATAATGCTGCACAAAAAAATATTCCACATTTATCCAAAAATTCCTTCTGCCTTGTCCGTCGGATATTTAAACCTGATGGGCATTCGACAATAACCGTCAAATTCTCCCCATTTACAGCGGGAAGCCGTTTGTTCATAATGAAAGTGGATTCCCATCTTTTTTCCAAGGAGTGATAGGATGTCGAACAAAATTTTAATTTTAACCGGCGACGCCGCTGAAGTGCTGGAAGTTTATTATCCTTTTTTTCGTCTTCAAGAAGCCGGCTATGATGCCGTTATCGCATCGCCTGCAAAAAAAGTTCTGCGCACCGTCGTCCACGATTTCGTAGAAGGCTGGGAAACGTACACCGAGAAGCCCGGACACCTGCTGCCTTCCCATATCGCCTTCGCAGACGTGGAACCTACTGAATACGACGGCCTGATCATTCCCGGCGGACGAGCTCCGGAGTACATTCGCTCCGATGAAAACGTGCCGCGGATTTTGCGTCATTTTTTTGAAGCTGACAAGCCGATCGGCGCCATCTGCCATGCCGCCCAAATATTTACGGCTTTAAAGGACAACAGCCTTTTCGAAGGCCGTACCATCGCCGCATATACCGCCTGCCGCCTGGACGTAGAGCAGCTCGGGGCCAAATATGCGGAAAATCCGCTTCACGTGGACGGCAAGCTGGTCAGCGGTCATGCCTGGCCGGATTTGCCCGGCTTTATGCGCGAGTTTCTGAAGCTGCTCTCCTAAGCTAAGGCACAAACGGCGGGCTGCCGATCGGCGGCCCCTTTGCCGGGCAGCAGCGTTCAGACGTCGCCTCCCCGCAAATCCCTTACCTGTCCATTAACGGCGTAGCCGGCTCCAGCCAGTTCCATTCATTGTTTTGCACGAACATGCTGACCGCCTGCGACATACTGATTCCGCAGTCGTAAAACACCGACATCATGTCCAAATACGCCTTCAATTTTCCCCGGGTCGGCTCCTTGAGCAAATCGTTCGTCTTCTGCACAAACTGCTCCGGCTTCGTCTCCGCCGCCTCGACCGCCCGCATGAGCGATTTGTGGCACGGAAACAGCTGCCGATTGTAAGCGAGTACAATTCGCCCCGCCGAAAGCGCCACCTGGCTGAGCGATTGCGTCAACAAATACGCATTGTCCTGCTCCCAGGCTTTCACAGCAAAATAGTTGCCGTAAAGCAGCAGCTGTGCGTAAAAATCTTTCAAATTCGCCTCACGGCGCTCTTCCGGAAAAACCGGAATCCGGTCCAGCAGTTGCTGAAGATCGGGAATTGTCGAATACGCCGCATAAGCCCCCTGAAAAGACGCCCGGGTCGGCTCGCTGCCTTTCTCCGCAGCTTTGACCAGAAAATCGTAACAAATGATTTTGCCGTCGATGTAGCCGCCGGGGTAATCGCATACATCCTGATTAAAATAAGACAAGTTCTGCTCAGCGCTCCTGCGCTCGAACTCTTTGTCGGTAACGACCAGATACGCGTCGATATCCGAATCGTCCCTCGCGATTCCTTTTGCTACGGAACCCGCAATAATAATCGCGCGAAAGTTCGTGTCCTGCTGCAAGAAACGAACGAAATTGTTGATCGACCTCTGATGGTGCTCTTTCACGGCCCGCCCCCCATTTTCTCTGTTAAATCGAAACTTGAACGATTTTTTTCGGAGCTATCGGATTGTCCCTCGGGTAACCCAGCGAAGCATTGACGAACCTGCATTGATGCAGCACATAATCCATTCTCCGGTGAATGTGGCCAAAACACCACGTTTTATCGGCAATCCGGTCGAAGTAAGGAGCGCCGTCGAAATAATAAAAGCTTGTCGACAAATCAAGCTCCCTGCCATCGGGCACCCGGCTCCAATCGGGTGATATGTGGGTGACGACGACCTGCGCGCCCGCTACGACCTCGTCCAGCTTCGCTTTTTCCCTCTCGAACATGTCGAGCGTATGGCGCGGCTTGCCGCGAATGAGCGCATAGTCGTTGGAAACGGACTGCCATTCGATAAACAACCGGTTGGAATCCGCCTGCAAAATCTGCATGCCATACTGCAAATCGTACCACATCCCGCAGCCGCCAAACGCAATTCCGTCCAGCTCAACAATTTGGCCGTCCAAATATACTACACCGGGCAGTTGGCTTGCGAGCAGCATCATTTCATTTGCCCGATCCATGGAGTCGTAGCGCCCGCTGCTTGCCAGCATCGCCTTTTCCAAATAATAATCGTGATTTCCCATAACGAGCGCAATGTTCGGATAATGCTCTTTCATGAGCTTCAAAAAAATGTAGTTCTGTTTGTTGCTGTGACCGAGGTCGCCTGCGATAACCAACGTGTTGGAACACGTTTCAGGAAGGAGCTGCAGGACCAGTTTCTTAATCGCATTCCGCAATTTCCAGACGCTTCCGGTCTCTTTGATCCAAAAGTCCAGATGAATATCAGAAATAAGATCGAAGCGCTTCATCATGTCCTACCTGCCTTTCAGTCCAGAAGCTCTTTCTTTTTCTATTATAATGCAATTAGCCGTCAGCAGGCTCGAAGAAAAATTCAAAAATCCCACGGGCGTACCGCAACGAATCCGCAGGTTATTTCTTCCAATCAGCCGCCAGCATGCCATAGACTGCATGGTCGATGTAACGATCCTCGATCAGCTCCGCCTGC
This sequence comes from Paenibacillus sp. sgz302190, assembly GCF_059820445.1. NCBI lineage: Bacteria > Bacillati > Bacillota > Bacilli > Caryophanales > Paenibacillaceae > Paenibacillus > Paenibacillus sp. sgz302190. Next base: position 116,856 of record NZ_JBZYAO010000001.1, on the reverse strand, counting down.
CGGATGGTGCCTTCGCACATAAAACCAAGCCTCTCCGGAATGGCTCTGCTTTTATCATTCATCACTCCCGCCCTGATCTCGACGCGGTTCAATTGCAATTCGCACAAAGCATAGTCAACCAGCGACGAGCATGCTCTCGTCATAATGCCGCGACCCTGATATTCTCCGCCTAGCCAATAACCGATGGAAGTATGCCTGTTTTTCCAATCGATTTTATTTAGCCCGATACATCCCGCGATTGTACCCTTGTAAAAAATCCCGCAATGGAAGCCGTTGTTTTCGGCAAACTGCTGCAAAGCTTGAGAAATAAATTGTTTGATAGGCTCGGGATTATCCGTCTCCTTTACCCAAGGCAGCCATTTGCCCAGGTAAGCCCGATTTCGGTCAAGCAGTGCATACAGATCGTCCGCATATCTCATTTCCAGTATTTTCAGCTCGGTATCTTCCGCTACTTTATAACTAAACATCAAGACGCTCCTCTCTTACGTTAATTTTCATGGACTGCACCCTATTACCATAATATGGTATGGGCGCCATTTCAGCAATCAAAAAAAGACAGCCCGGCCTTCTCGAATGGCTGCTGTCCTCTTCATCGTTTTTACTGGGCTGCGCTTCTTATTTCCGCCAATCTGGCCGCACGCTGCTCCTTGCTCAACTTCGGGCACGTATAGCAATAAATTTCTTTCACTGTGCGGTAATACAAACAACATGCGGTTTTAAGCGGCATCTGCTTTTGCGGATCCGTCGAATGCTCGACCATCTTGTCGGTCACATTAAACGGATTGCGCTTGCGGCCGAATACGGCGGGCTCCAAACCTTTTTGCAAAAATTCGAGATCTTCGTGCACGCGTTCCCGAATCGAGCTATCTTCCACTTCGCTCAACATATGGTCCAAAAAGTAAGCGCGCCCGTTCGACAGTTGACCCCATAACTGTGCGATAGGGACGGAAACCGTATCCGCCATTTGCTCCATAATCGGTCTCAGCGTCGTTCCGTACAAAGCGGTCAGCACTTCTTTTCTCCAGATGTGGCGTTCTTCAAGGTTCACGGGTCCGTCTTGTACGACCCATTGTTTCAGTCGGAAACCGAAGAAATGATAGCCGTTTTTGTACAAAAGCTGAATTTGCAAGTTGCCGGGAGACAAATCCAGAGATTGATTGCAAATTGAAATGGCCGATTGCTGGGCAAAAATCAAGTACCGCAGCGCACCGCCGGTATACGTTGCGGCAGCAGCCGGCTCCAGCGCCTGAATGAGCGGCGCATATGTTTGCATCAGCCGTTCCATAGACTCTTTTTGCGCAAGCTCGTCTGATTGGAAGGACAGTACTTCTTGCTCCGCATCTGTTACATGAAAATGAAAACGCTGTGTCAGCTTATATAAGTCCAATTGTGCAGCCTGCATAGTTCCTCCCTTTGCATCCGGTTGCATTAGATGCCAGGTTAATGATAATGATAATCATTATAAGGATTTACGAAGCCGCTGTCAATCTTTAGTAGTTGACAGCGCGCATATCGCAAGCGGCTCAATCCGGTATTGCCGCATTCGCATAAAATAGTGTAAGATCATGGATGGAACTCCTTACATAAATAGAAAGTATGTGAACGCTCGGCATGAACAGCATGAACTTGAATGTCAAAATTGTAATCAGCAGTCTTTTTTTAATGGCGGTTTATTTGATCTCCGCGAAATTTTCCATCCTGCATATGCTCTTCTATCCTACGCTGGGCGCATTCAGCTTCTTGTTTTCTTCGCGCAAGCTCACGCGCAAAGAGGCGCTCTCCATGCTCGCAGGCGCCACAGCCGCCTCCGCAATCGGCGTCGGGATGTACGAAATTTACGACGGCCCCGTAACGATATTCATTGCCGCTCTGCTGGTGATGAGGATGATTTTGTTTTTCAAGCTTAACGCACCGCCGATTATCGCGATCAGCTTGATTCCTTTTTTCAGCCATCCGTCCAATCCCTGGATTTCGCCGGTTTTTACGCTAGTTTCGCTAAGCGGCCTTTTCCTTACGCTAGGCATTTCGGACCGGATCGTGCAGTACGCAAGCGCTCACCCACTATTCGTTACATTGTGGAGCAAACTTAAATTCTCGACTGAATCGCAAAGCGAATCCGCTTGAAAAACAAAAACCCGCACCTCTGCCGAATGCAGAAATGCGGGTTTCTTTTGTTTACCAGAGCGCCGGTTTGGCGACCATAAACCACATCATCGTTAAAGTAATGATGACGTACACGATCAGCGACCGCCGCAGCTTGGATACCAGAGCGGTCCGGTTCTCGTGCGGAGCTTTCAGCTGCCGGATGATCGGCGAGAACGCCCGGGCTATAAAATACAGGGAAGCTACCATAATAAGCACCGTCATCACGATCCACGACGTATTCCAGGTCCAGGACGTAATCCAGGTCAGCAGAATGCCGCTGCCGACAAGCGCATGACCCGCATGCTTGGTCAATCGAACGGTAATGCGGAAAGGCTCCAGAAAGTCGTCCAGCCTCTCAAACGGCGCTTTTTCGATTTTTGCCAATAGCGGAAACAGTACAAAGTAAGGGCCGATGCTCAAAATGGCGCTGAAAATATGTACATATAACAGTAACACATACCAGGACATCAGCCATCATCCAATCCAAGTGATATCCGGCAAGTTATTGCGCGGCTTGAAATTCATGTACCCAAACCTTCATATGCGGCAGCCAAGGCATCCCCGGGTGAATGGAAAGAATGCTTTCTTTATAGGCATCGACGGTCGGATACCCTTCCGCTTGCGCATCCGTGTCCGTCAGCTCGCCGAGCGATTGCCGGTATACGCCCGTCACGACAAAAGTTTTCCCCTGCAGCTCCATCTCTTCGCCGATATCCGCATAGCGTCCGTTCCGTCTGCACGCTGTTTTTTCTCCGGCCAACACTTTGGCGACTTCCTCTTCTTTGGTAACCAGACGGTCGACTGAGCATGTTTTTGGCGGTAAAGTTTCGTTCATTGCTGTTTGCTCCTTTTTGATCGATTATTCCTTACTTTCTGCGCTGCGCCGCGCTTCGCTTCTATTCCCGCAGCGCTTCCTTCAATTTCGTCGACATGCTGTCCATGGACCCGGCCTGGGTCCGCTTGCCGCTGCGCAGTCTGGCAGCCTCTTGTTTCAGCTTGGTGTGCTCATCCATCAACTGCCGGATATCCTCGATCAGCGCACGTCTCATCGGCTCATCCAGCTCCGCTCCGTCATGCAGCAGGCTCATCGCGGTCCGAAGACGGCCGTACAGGGTTAATGCCGGCTCCGTCATGCCGTACCGATGCAGTACAGGCGGCCCGATTCTTCCCAAATTTCGCCAGGCTGCAACGAAACGAGTCCGATCTGCTCCGCAGGCAGCTTCACATTAGGTGCATTTACAAGGTTCAATTGCGGCTCTGGACAGAAAAAGCCTTCCGTCGCTCCGTTGTTCCAAATCATCCACTGCTTGTAGGTCGTGCCGACATCGTAAACAAGCTTCACGTTAGCGCGGTGATCCGTCAGCTCCATACGGTTGCTGCCATTTTGGGCTTCCGTCGTGTAGTGATTGTCCATAGGCGCGTAAAATGGCGATAGGCCGCCCTGCTTCATCCGTTCTTCCTCGGCCGTCAAGGCCTGGAATTCGCCGGTAGGCAGCATTCTTTCGTTCAACTGCCAGCGTTTGCCGATCGTCAGCTTGAACGTGTAGTCCGCTGCGCTGCTGTCCGGCGCAAAAGGCGCATTGATCGCCGTATGAAAAGCGAGCAAGCAAGGCATCGCATCGTTGCCGTCGTTGCGCACCATGACGTGCTGATGAAGCCCGTTTTCACCCAGCGTATAAGTAAGCCGGATTGTAAATTCATGAGGCAAATAACGGTATACGAAATGCCCTTCTCTGACTTTTAAGAACAGCGTAACGCGGCTTTCATTATGATCTGCCGCATATTTTTCGACTTCCCATGGAATGTAGTGCACGAACCCGTGCAAATGATTGCCTGTCGCCGCTTCGTTGACCGGGAACTCGTACACTTTGCCATTCCAGGGAAACTTGCCGTCTTCGTAGCGGTTCGGCGGAAACAGCACCGGAATGCCGTGAATGCCTGGTCTTGCCTTAAAAGCTTCCATTTCCTCCAAAGCCGGCTCATGCAAAAAACGGTACTGCTTTTCCGTATCTCTAAAAGCAATCAGATTGGCTCCGATTTGCGGCAGCACCGCCGCCTCGTAACGTCCCGCTTTTAACCAGATAGCCTGTTCGCCTTGATAAGTCCCTTCGTAAGCTTGCGGTTGGATATTCATATTCTCCTCCTGACTAGTACTGACTCTTAAACTAATATAAGTTTACCGATTTCATTATGCAAGTCAATGTTAAAGTGGAAGAAAAGCCCAAAGTGCTTCTGCATCTCTGGGCTTTCGTTCTTATTTATGCTTCCACGCGATGTCGTTCCAGCGCAGTTCGTTGCGGAATGTTAGAGGCGACGTGTTTTTGTTGATGATCACGACCTCGATTCCGGCCATTTCCGCCCAATCCACAAGCTGTTCGGTCGTTACCGTGTAGGAGAACACGGTATGATGCGCTCCGCCTGCGTAAATCCATGCTTCCGCCGATTCGCTTAGCGAAGGCTGCGGTTTCCAGAGCACGCGGGCTACAGGAAGCTTCGGCATCGATTTTGTCACATTCACCGCGTCCACTTCGTTGATCAGCAGGCGGAATCGGTTACCCATGTCGATGATCGAGGCATTCAGCGCAGCTCCGCTTCTGCCGTTAAAAACGAGACGCGCCGGATCGGCTTTGCCGCCGATGCCGAGCGGATGCACTTGGATCGAAGGACGATTATCCGCGATCGTCGGACAAATCTCCAACATGTGAGCGCCAAGCACAAGCTCATTGCCCGGTTCCATATGGTAGGTGTAGTCTTCCATGAAGGAAGTGCCTTTGTTGTCGGCGATGATTTTCATAATGCGCGTCAAAGCGGACGTCTTCCAGTCGCCCTCGCCGCCGAAGCCGTAGCCCTGCTCCATCAGGCGCTGTACGGCAAGTCCTGGCAGCTGCTTCAGACCGTGCAGGTCTTCGAAGCTGGTCGTAAACGCGCCGAAGCCGCCCTCTTGCAAAAATGCTTTCATCCCCAGCTCGATCCGTGCCTGCTCGCGAATCGCGTCGCGCACAGGTCCGGCGGAGCGGCCTTCCGGCGTAATGTCGTACAGCTCGTTGTACTCATCCATCAGCCGATCGATTTCAGCCTCGGAAATGTCATTGACGCGCTGCACGAGATCTCCGACGCCGTAGCCGTTAATCGACCAGCCGAACTTGATTTGCGCTTCCACCTTGTCGCCTTCGGTTACAGCCACTTCACGCATGTTGTCGCCGAAGCGGGCCACTTTCAGGTTGCGGCCTGCGATGAAAGCCGCAGCCGTACGCATCCATCCGGCAATCCGGCTGATGACGGCCGGGTCTTCCCAGTAGCCGACAACGACTTTGCGGGCAATGCCGAGCCGCGCGCCGATAAATCCGTACTCACGGTCGCCGTGGGCCGCCTGGTTCAGGTTCATGAAGTCCATGTCGATCGTTTCCCAAGGAATGTCGCGGTTAAATTGGGTATGCAGGTGAAGCAGCGGTTTGCGCAGCTCCGTTAGGCCCGCGATCCACATTTTAGCCGGGGAAAACGTATGCATCCAGGTAATGATCCCCGCGCATGTATCGTCCGAATTCGCTTCGATGCAAAGTCTGCGGATCGCATCGGGAGTCGTCAGCACAGGCTTGAAAACGAGCTTGTTAGGAATAGAAGGATTTTGATCGATGCCTTGAGTAATTTGTTGAGAATGAGCATCTACTTCTTTTAACGTTTCCGGCCCGTACAAATGTTGACTGCCTGTCACAAACCAGAACACTTTTTCCGAAACTTGCAGCATAGTTACGCCTCCTAAATGGTTATAAAAGTGTATGAAAAATTAACTGCGGGCTTCTTCCCGGATGGCGCGCAGACGCTTCATCACGTCGTTCTCGCCACGGCCGAAATAGTCGTGAAGCTGGCTGTACTCCTGATACAGCCGCTCATAGACAGCTACGTTCTCCGGAATCGGCTTGAACGTTTCCTTGCGCACGCGGGCCATCTTTTGCGCTGCGTCGACGATGCTGTCGTAGCCGCCTTTGGCGGAGCCCGCCGCTACGGCGCCGAACATCGCTGCGCCCAGTGCAGGCGTTTGCTTGGAGTCGGCGATTTTGATCTCGCGGTTCGTCACGTCCGCATAAATTTGCATAAGCAGACGGTTTTTTTGCGGCAGACCGCCGCAGGCGTACAGCTCTTGAACTTCGACGCCGTTATTATGGAAAGCGTCGACGATTTTGCGCGTGCCGAAAGCGGTTGCCTCGAGCAGCGTGCGGTAAATCTCCTCCGGCTTCGTCAGCAGCGTATAGCCCAGGATCAGACCGTTGAGCTCCGTGTCGACGAGCACCGAACGGTTGCCGTTCCACCAGTCCAGCGCCAGCAGCCCGGTCTCGCCCGGCTTGTAAGCGGATGCACGGCGCTCCAGCCATTCGTGTACGTTGATGCCTTCCCCGTTGGCCGCCTCCTGTACGTAAGCGGGCACACCCTGTTCCACGTACCAGGCAAAAATGTCGCCTACCGCCGATTGGCCGGCCTCATACCCGAGATAGCCTGGAATGATACCGTCTTCCACGACGCCGCACATGCCTTCGACCTGCTTCTCTTCCGTGCCGAGCAGCATATGGCAGATCGAAGTGCCCATCGCCATGACCAGTTTGCCCGGCGTCACTACGCCCACGCCCGGAACGGCCGCATGCGCGTCCACGTTGCCGACCGCGATCGCGGTTCCCGGCTTCAGCCCCATCAGCACGGCCATCGTTTCCGTAAGCTCTCCGGCTTTCGTGCCCAGCGCCACCACATCGCCGCGCAGCTTCGTTTCGGTCACATTTTCCAAACGGGGGTCCAGCGCTTTAAAAAATTCTTTGCTCGGATATCCTTCCTGTTTGTGCCAAATGGATTTGTAACCGGCCGTGCAGCTGTTGCGCATAATTTGGCCTGTCATCTGGGAGACGACCCAATCGGTAGCTTCCAGGAAGCGGTCGGTCTGTTCGTAAATGTCGGGGGCTTCGTTAAGAATTTGCCATACTTTGGCAATCATCCACTCGGATGAAATTTTACCGCCGTAGCGCGGAAGAAAAGCCTCTCCCCTGGCTTCGGCAATTTCGTTGATCAAATTGGCTTCATCCTGTGCAGCGTGATGCTTCCACAGCTTCACCCATGCATGCGGATTGTTCTTCAGCTCCGGCTTCAAGCAAAGCGGAACTCCCTGCTCGTCAACAGGCAGCATCGTGCATGCCGTAAAATCGATGCCAAGACCGATCACGTCGGCAGGATCGACGCCGGACGCTTTCATCACGGCCGGAACGGACCGCTTGAGCACTTCAATATAGTCCGCCGGATGCTGCAGCGCCCAATCGTACTCCAGCTTGACGCCGGACTCCGGAAGCTGCTCGTCGATCACATTGTGCGGGTAAGGCGTTACATGGTCCGCAACCTCGGTTCCGTCGGACAGATTGACCAGCACAGCGCGGCCTGACTCCGTACCGTAGTCGACACCGATTGCATACTTCGTAGACATGGTTAGATCCTCCTTAGCGTACATGTTCATACAAGCTGAATTTTTCTATATCCAGTATAGCACTTGTACGTACAAGTTGACTAGATGCAAAATCAAATTTTTGCCGTCGACTCTCTGACAATGAGCTCCGGCTTATAAATTTTGCCCGTGGTTCTGCCTCTTTCCTGCTTATCCTCGATCATGCCGATCAGCAGCTCCGCCGCGTCGGCGCCCAGGTCCGTCTTGGGATGCGTGAGCGTCGTAAGCTTAACTTCGGTAGCGGTAGCCAGCGTCGAATCGTCAAAACCGACCAGGGAAATGTCCTGCGGAACTTGAAACCCGGATGTACGTACAGCTTCAAGCAAATGCACGGCCAGCTCATCGTTATAGCATACAAAAGCCGTCGGCTTCCCTTCCCCCTGAGCCAGCATCGCGACCGCCTGCTCGTAAGGCTTGTGCTTCTTCTCTTCGGTCGTGTAGTGCACGACCAGATCCGGCGAAAGCGCGAGGCCGTAGCTGTTGTGGGCGCGTATGAACCCTTTCAGCCGGTTGGCTCCTTGCAAATCATCGGTTTTGAAAAAACCGGCGATACGCCGGTGCCCCAGCTCGATCAAATGCTGCGCGGCCAGGAAGCCGCCCTCTTCGTCGTCCACCTTCATGCACGGGCAGTTCATTTCGGCGTACCGCTCGTTGATCATCAAATACGGAATTTCATGATAATCGAGAGACAAATAATAGCTCAGATTCGGATTGCCTTCCGCGCTCTTCGTCGGCTCGATGATCAGCCCGCTGAGCGGCTGGCTCATCATCATGTTCAAGCTCTCTTTTTCCTTCTCCTTGTCGTTGTCCGTGCTGGACAGGAGCAGCCTGTACCCTTTGCTGCGCAAAGCGGCTTCGGCTCCGCGCACGATGTGCGGAAAAATGTAGTCGGATATATATGTCGTCACGATGCCGATCGTCTGCACATCGCGGCCTTTTTGCGTTTGCGGAGTGGAAACGAACGTGCCCTTTCCCTGCACGCGGTACAGCCAGCCCTCCTGCTCCAGTTCGCCGAATGTTTGCCGCACCGTCTGCCTGCTCATTTGAAATTGCTCGGCAATTTCATTCTCGGAAGGCATCTGGTCGTTCGGTTTGAGCTTGCCGGCATGCAGCCAGGACAAAATTTCCTGCTTCAGCTGCAAATACTTGGGCATCTGTTTTTCTTTCATGTTTCACCTCGGGAGTATCGTTCTGAACGTATTATAGCATTCGCCCAACTTGTATGTACATATTCTCGGCAAAAGAGCCCCTTAAGCCGCTGCGCATTGTCGGGATGGATGGAAATCATGTCCGCGGCCACTTTATCCGGGCATCGTCCCAAGAAGAGAACCGAGAACCGAGAGCCGTGAGCTCCAATGCCCGCTGGAAAAAAATGCAGGCTTTTCCGCCAAACGGGCCGTTTCCATCAAAAAAGCCTGCACTTTCGCAGGCTTTTGCCAGCGGCCGCCAAACCGCTTGCACCCGCGCGGACTCATGGCGGTGAAGTGCACCCGCTCCACTCGGCGCAGCAAATTCCAAGAACGCAAGCGCTTCGCTGGCACGGCGAGCGAAAAAACCTGCGAAAGTGCAGGTTTTTGCTCGCCGCTACCGCCTGCAGCGAAATATTCCTGCAAATGTGCAGGCTTTTCTGCCGATACGCAGGGCTCAGGCCGTTTCCATCGAAAAAGCCTGCGCTTTCGCAGGCTTTTTCCAGCGTCCGCCAAACCGCTTGCACCCGCGCAGGCTCATGGCGGCGAAACCACCCGCTCCACTCGACGCAGCAAATTCCAAGAACGCAAGCGCTTCGCTGGCGCGGCGAGCGAAAAGCCCGCAAAAACGCAGGTTTTTGCTCGTCGATACGCCTGTACAACTAGGTTTTCTTCGTGGCCAGCGATCAAGGACGCGAATTCATGCATTTTTGCAGGTTTTCTTCGTGCAGCCAGACAGATTGGGGTTATCGCCTCTGACGCGGGGGGTGGGTTTTCAACAGCCTTTTCCATCGAAACGGCTCGTTAACAGCAACAGCCATAGTCGGAAAAAGCCTCAGACTGTCGGCAGTCCTTCATTATTCAAACTTCCTTCGATAATGCGATAAAGCAAGCAGTGGAAATATATACCGGTAACTATGATAATGGATATAAAACGTTCCTCCCATACCTTGGCCTTTTGGATAGTCGGTGCTCCAATCCTCTTTCTTAAGGGAATCCAGCAGATATGCTATTCCTTTGCGGATGGCTGCAGTGGGCCGGTCGGCAATTGTTATCAAGGCATCCAGTGCCCAAGCCGTATCCGTCAGCGTGCTTGTCTTTAACGGAACGTAGGTCGTTTGAATGTCGCTTTGGCACGACTCGCCCCAGCCACCGTCCGAATTCTGAATACTCGTCAGCCATGCCGCCGCCCTTTGCATGCTTGGATGGTTTTTCGATATACCCACCGCTTTTAAACCTGTAAGCGCACCCCATGTACCGTATATATAACAAATTCCCCAACGCCCGTACCACGAACCATCCTTCCGCTGATTGTTGAACAGCCAATTTACAGCATTCCGGATAATTCGATGGTTGGCGGGATGGTTCGTATAGTTCCCGAAAAATTCAAGCGTCCTTCCGGTCAAATCCGCACAAGAGGGATCCGCCAGCAAAAACCGGCCCTTTTCAAGCGGGAGAAATTCCAGCAGCTTGGAATCGGTATTTTTTTCAAAAGCAGGCCATCCGCCATTATCGTTTTGCATCGACAACAGCCAGCGGACGCCTCTTTCCCAGGCAGTTGGATTTTGCTGCGAAATTCTGTTTATGGACCTTAGCGAGGCAGTCGTGTCATCCACATCCGGATTCATCGTATTCACATCGGAAAAACCCCAGCCGCCCGGCAAGCTGTTGGGATTATGTACGGCCCAGTCGCCAAAACGGGTCTGCTGGCGGCTCAGTAAATAGTTGTTTGCCCTCGTCACCATAGGATCTTTGGGCGAAACTCCCGCTGCCTGAAGCGTATAACCGATTAACGAAGTATTCCACACATTAGCCGTTGTATATTGCATATGAGGATGGCCCTTAATTTCGCATTTCATTGCCCGAATCCCCCGGACGGCCTTGGTAATGACCGGATCCGTTCTTTTATACCCCATGGAAAGCAGGGCAAAAATCATCAGAAAGGTACTGCTGTAATAACTATAAAAAGTTCCGTCATTTTCCAAATGGTCCAGCATATATGTTTTGGCTCGCTCAAGGGCTAACTGATGCAGTTCACTCGGGATGCCGAGCAATCTTTTGACTCCGTCCTGAATAAAGTTGAGCAGCGAACGCCATTCGCTTGAGCGAATCCATTGGTCCTCATCATCGCGAATCAATTTCAAATCAGACAGGTCGGGAGCATTTGCTGTTTGAACGGAAAATTTACGATCAGCCAGGATCATAATCGGAGTCAGATTGGCCCTGCCGAAAACAGACAAAGAAAAGAAATTGATCGGGAAGCTGAGCGGGAGCAAAATCATTTCAATTGGCAGAGGGGTAGCGGACGGCCATTTATATTGCCCGGTCAGCGCCAGCATTATTTTCGTAAACATACTCACTTCCGATAAACCGCCATTGGCGAGAATAAACTTTCTGGCAGCGCTAAGACGCTCGTCATCTTTGCTGTAGAATCCGGAAAAAAGCAGCGCATAATAGGCCTCTACAGTGGTGGTTACATTCCCTTCTCCCTCATCATAAAAAAGCTTCCATGCCCCATTTTTCTGCTGTTTACTTAAAATCCTTTGGCAAAGCCCTGCAATTAATTCATTATCATTAATCTCTAAAGTCCGCAATAAAATAATCGTAAAAGCATCGGTAGAAATCCCCGTGTCAAACGGATAAGCCCACGAACCATCGGGAGATTGGTCTTTTCGAAGTGTTTGAATAATCCACTCCATCCCTTTCACAGTATCAATCATTCCAGCCCTCCTTCCTCCCGTAAAAGCATCTTTAGGCTATACATATTCGGTTCTGCTCTAGAGAATTCGTAAGGGAGGGAAGCTGCTTTCTTTTTCACAAGAAACCGCCCCAAAACACCTCTTGAAACGATTCGCGAGGAATTAAAGAAAAGAGAGAAACATTCCCATGCCATTTCAAATGAGTTATCGCTTTCAGAGAACAAACTTTTGAACAATGTTAGATTGATTACCCAAAGCCACAACCTTAATAATGTGACTAGAACAAAAGCCTATCTCGAGTTTTATCTCCGGCATCCTGAAATCCATTGGGCATTTTTAGGCCATATGGTATCGCGGAACGGCGGATGGAATATGACCGATCTCAAGGGTGAATATTTAACCAAATTGCTCACAAAAAAGGAGCAGGAATCGTTTTTCCATTTTTTAGAACGAGGCAATTGGCTGATTTTCCAAGATGTATACCCGCAATTTCTACTTTACGATGAAAGTTTAAAGCAAAATAAACCATTGTTTTATCTGCTGCCTCAACTGAATGTTTCTATTTTTATGGAAACGATTTGGAACTATTTTTGGAGAGCCCGAGATACATATATTGTTTCTATAGCGTTAGTTATCAATGAACAAAGCTACTTGGAACAGAGGGTCATTCAAAATCCCTATTATCAAAATGAAATATTAGACAAAATCAAATTTCATCTTCAGGATTGGCTGTCATTTAATCAAATTCTGTTTCCTTCGGAAGGTGAGAATGTAAAGGGGCGGACACTTCACCATTTCCAGTCTCTTCATGAGCGAATTTTGCTTGGGAAAAGGCTATATGCCGTTTTGTTTGCAAATAAGGATTTTAATAGGCAGGCCCTGGATTGGGCGAAACGGCATCCGCATACCGGATCAAGGAAGGATTACTGGCCGCATTTATTCAATGATGTAAATGAAGGCGCACCGGGAATTACTTATCCATTTAGGTTAAAATCGTGCCGTCTCCGCGAGGGAGCAAGGAAAATATACAGTCCAAGACTTGAGTATGCCTGGAAAAATGTCAGCCAGCCGGAAGCGGAACCGGGGGATTGGTTTCAAGATATAGGCGTGGCGGATTATTTAAAGGATGATATTGAAATGACGGACGGAGAGATTAAGGGTGAATACTGTAAAACATTGGAACGGCTTGAAGTTGCTGCGCTCGCCAAAAAAACGATTAGCTTTTTGGAATCAAGATAGTTTAACATGCGCAATGCTCGCATCAATGCTTGGTACGTACTCCGATCTCTATTTTGTCGGCAAAGGGCTGTATCAGTTTCCTCACAGGCTGCTGCCGGAAATTTTTTCGATTAATATCATCTTCACTCTAATCGGATTGCCTATATGGACGATGGTTTTTTTGTACTCTCTTTCCAACATGGATCGATGGACGAGGGCAGGTATGGTCCTGTTTGTCAGCTTGCTAATGCCATTTTTGGAAATGATAGCAGAGCGGCTAGGGTTGTTTCTTCATTCAGTTAAGTGGATGCATGTATACAGCTTCTTCGGTTATTTACTGTTTCTAACGTTAATTTCAGGGGTTTATTTTGGGTTAAAAAAGGAAGCGGATAAGCGCGGATAGCAAGCAGATTGAAGCACCCGACGCAAAAGGACCTCAAATTCCACTGCCAAGCGGAGAACGAGGTCCTTTCTTCAGGTAAAAATCCGGGCAAAGCGGGGCAGAAAATCAATTGACTTGTGGGGCAGCCCCTTTTTTCCTGGCTAAAATGGATTGGTAATCGAGTTTCATGTCATCCCCCATGGACAGCACTCGAAACCGGACGATGTCGAAAACTTCGCGTACTTTCTTTTGAATATGCTCATCCTCATAAAAAGCAAAAAAGCGCTGCGGCCGGTAGCTGTCCTCTTCCCAAATGCCTTCGCTTTCGCAGCCTCCGTACAAGCCCATGTACAAAATACCGTCCGGTTTCAGCACCCGTTCGATATTCCTCAGCACTTCAACCAGACTCGCCTTCGGCACATGCAGCAGGGCGTTCATCGTCCAAACCGCATCGAACGAAGCGGCAGGCAGATCAAGCCGGTAAAAATCCATCGCATACGCTTCGAGCTCTTTTTCCCGGCAAATGCGCACCATTTCCTCCGATAAATCGACGCAAACGACCTCACAGCCCCGCTCGCGCAAATAAACCGCCTGCTGCCCGGGACCGCTCCCCAAATCCAGCAGCTTCATACCGCGGCCTTCCGTCCGGAGTGTGGCGGCAAACTCGTCCATCTCCTCCGTTTTCCAAGCCTGCATGTCATTCGTATCCCTGTACCTGGCGTTATTGTCGTAAGTTTCTTTCAGTAGCTGTTTGACTTCCAAATCCACGGCCCGCAGCTCCCTTTAGTTTGAATTGAATCAATTGAAATAAAACCCGTTTCTCGTTATCGCTCAAATGCTCAACCAATCTGGCCGCGGCGGCAGGCAAAATCCACGCTTCAATCTCCTCCATGCTCCGTCCGGACAGCTTGAGATATTCGTGGATGTACGAAGCATAAAACCGCTTCTGAATAAACGCGACCAATGCGGCCATCGGCTTCGAGACGCCCTCGGGCACTTGGCCCGTGCGCAAAATGAGAGCCGTCCGCGCGGCGTCCGCCATCGTGTTTCCGCTCATTCCGGTCATCCAGTCCATCACCCATGTGCGCGTTCCGATCATGACATTGTCGGGATGCAGGTCGCCGTGGCACAGTCCTTCCCCGCCGCCAAGCGCATGCAGCCGCTCCACGATTTCCGATTTATCCGCGTCGTTCAACAAAGGCGCATGGCGAATCCGATGCTCCCACACTTCGCTCAGTTTGGGAAAATCCGCAGCTTGATGCCGATGAATCTCAACATGCAGCGAAGCTAACCGGCGCGCCAGTTTGGAGCAGTTCCACGGCGTGCGGCCGATCGTTTCCAGCATCGTCCTCCCGGAGGCGCGCTCATAGCGGATGCCCTGCCGCCCATCTACATGTATCCGCTCCAACGGTTCCGGGACAGGCAGCCCGAGCCGAAAAGCTTAAACACCGTCCGCTCGCTCTCTTCAAACACTTCCGCCGTTCTGCCAACGCCTAAGCGTTTACGCGTTTCCCCCGCCATAACTGCCGTCAGTCCTCTCTTCAAGTAGTCGAGATTCCAAGCTAAGAAGATGCATTGGCAGCGTCAACAAGCTGATCGAACCACTCATCGTCTTCGAGCATTTCTTCCACGGCCGAAATATGTTCTTCACTGCCGGATTCGCCCTGAAAATGCAGCCCGTAGCCCCATTCTTTTCGATTGGTGCTGTACAGCGTAATCTCGTAAGGCAGCGGATGGCCTTCCACCCGAAAGGCAACTTGGCCGACGTACCCTTCCTCCTTGCTGTGACGCATACTTGCCCGCAAAATTTCAAACATGGACAACATCCCTTCCTCTATGTAAATTGATGCAGATATGTTTCGCAAAGCCATGACCAAATCGTATGTACCGTCTGCTGCAAATTGCTTTCCCCGTCCAGGACGAAAAGCGGATGGTCGCGAAAATAATCGGCATGGCCGCCGGCAAGCCGAAGCGGCTTGACGAAAGCCGGCGCGTGCTTCCGGGGAGCCCAGCGCCAGCCGATGGCGCGGGCCGGGACCCACCCGCCCCACGTGCCGATCCGGGTCACCGGATCGGCGGCCCGGCCAGCCGCGCGGTCGCCGGCCGCGTATATATAAAGAACGCGCTGCCGCAAGTCCGCGGGGACGGCGCATTTGGGCGATCCGATCTGGATCACCCCGGCTATGCCCCGGCCCGCCCGCTCCAGGCGGGAGGCGGCGTGAACGGAGGCGACCCCGCCGCCGCTGTGTCCGATCAGAAGCAGCGGCTCATCGGGCGCCGAGTGCTCGCTTACGAAATCGCTCAAGCTTTTGCCTCCGTAGGCGGCGTTTTTTTGCCGGGCGCCATTCCAAAGATCGCTGGCGATTTCGTGCAGCTGCAGACGCCCTTTGCGGGACCAGTCCCCGTAAGGAAAAAAGACGCGCACCCGGCAGCTCCAGCCCGACTGATGAAAACGGCCGGCAAGCTCCTCGGCGCATCCATGCAGGAAGTCCGGAGCGGTCGCATAACCGGCCGACAAATAAATCGAGATCCGTTTCGTCGCAGACCGGAATATCATGAGCGGGGTTTCGCCCTGTTCGTCGGCTGCGCGGCAAGCGGGTCGTCCGGCCAATAATGCTTCGGATAGCGTCCTTTCAAATCTTTTTTCACTTCAAAATAAGCGTTTTTCCAGAAACTGGACAAATCCTTAGTCACCTGCACGGGCCGCTGGGCCGGCGAAAGCAGATGCAGCGTCAGCGCCACTTGCCCGCGGGCAATGCGCGGCGACTGCTCCAGTCCGAACAGCTCCTGGAGCCTGACCGACAAGGACGGAGCGCCGAGATCGCTATAATCGACCGGGATACGGGAGCCGCTGGGTACCGTAATATGCGTAGGCGCCCATTCGTCAAGCCGCCTGCGCCGTTCCCAAGACAGCATGTCCTCCCAGATGGAAATAAGCTGCAGGCGCTGAAGATCGCTGCGGCTTTTCAGCCCGTACAGATGCGGGCCGAGCCAGTCTTCCAGCGATTCCATCAGTGCGGGGTCGCTCAGATCGGGCCACTCGGCGTCAAACCGGTGCAAAAACATGACGCGCTGCTGAAACTGCCTCGCTGCGCGGGTCCAGGGAAGCATATCCGTTTTTTCGCTTCTGATTCCGTGAAGCAGCGCTTTGAGCCGCTGTTCCGGTTCCGGCTCGTGGACAGGAGCTTCTTTGATCGTCAGCGCGCCGAGCCTGATGCGCTGCCTGGCTTTGACAGACTGGGAAGCGGAGTCCCAGAACACTTCCTGTTCCTTCTCCAAGCGGTCGGCGAATGCGCCGGTCAGCTCCTCTTCCGCCAGCGGAGCCGCCATATAGATGCGGCTCTCCGCGCCCTGATCGTCAAGCTCCGCACAGGCGAGATAGCGCTCGTTCGAGAGCGCTTGAAGCTCGGTCAGCACGGCCCCGCGGCCGCTGCTGAGCAAAAAGCGCCCGGTCGACCGGAGCTGCGCGATCCGGTCGGGATAGGCGAATGCGAGCAGCAGCCCGCTCGCATCGGCCCTTTCCGCGCCGCTCGGGCGAATACCGAGCTGGCGCTGCAGCGCCCTGGCCTCCACCAGGATGCGGCGGGCCAGGGCCAAATCGAAGCCGCTTGCTTCGGCTTCGGCGTCCGTGCGCTGCTCCCTCCGGGCAGCGCTCCAAAGCGCCTCGATGCGGGTGCGCACATCCGCATCGCCGCCGGCGGCGCGCAGGAAGTCGCGCTCGCCGAGGATGGCCGCGAGCTCGCACGCCATTGCGCCGAGCCCGAGCGGCACGGCTTGCAGCACCATGTGCGCAAGCCTGGGGTGCAGCCCCAGCTCCGCGAGGTGTCGGCCGTGCGGCGTCAGGCTGCCGCCCTCGTGCAGCGCGCCCAGCTGCGCGAGCAGTTCCCGCGCCTGCCGGTACGCGGCGGCGGGCGGCGGGTCGAGCCAGCGCAGCTCGGCCGGCTCGGGCGCGCCCCAGGCCGCCAGCTCGAGCGCCAGCGGCGCGAGGTCCGCTTCGCGGATCTCGGGCGTGCCGCTCGGAGGCAGCTGGCGCTGCTCGTGCTCGGTCCACAGGCGGTAGCACACGCCCGGACCGAGCCTGCCTGCGCGGCCTCTGCGCTGGTCCGCCGAGGCTTGCGACACCGGCACCGTCGCGAGCCGGGTCATGCCGGTGCGCGGCGAGAAGCGCGGCACGCGCATGAGGCCGGAGTCGATCACGACGGCGACGCCCTCGACCGTCAAGCTGGTCTCCGCGATCGCGGTCGCCAGCACCACTTTTCTGCGGCCCGGCCGGCACGGGGCGAGCGCCTTATCCTGCGCCTCCAAGGGCATATTGCCGTAAAGCGGCGCAACGTCTACGGTTTTGTCCGCCATTTGCGCGGCCAGACCCGCTTGCACGCGGCGTATTTCCGCCGCTCCCGGCAAAAACACAAGGATGCTTCCTTCATGAGCCTGCAAAGCATGGATGACGCAGCGAACGACGTGCGGTTCGATGCTGCCTCCGACTTTGCCGCTTGCATAATGGGTTTCCACGGGAAACGCCCTGCCCTCGCTGTGAATGATGGGCGCATGATCCAGCATATCCGCCACAGGCTCGGCCTCGAGCGTCGCAGACATGACCAGGATGCGCAAATCTTCGCGCAGCAAGCTTTGCGACTGCCGGCTCAGCGCGAGTCCCAGATCCGCATGCAGGCTTCGTTCGTGGAACTCGTCGAAAATGACCGCTCCGATCCCTTCCAGCGCCGGATCGGCTTGCAGCATCCGCGTAAGCACGCCTTCCGTGATGACTTCAATGCGGGTCTGCGGCCCTACTTTCGTTTCCATTTTTACGCGGAATCCGACGGTTTGTCCGACTTGTTCGCCCAACTTGCCGGCCATATACCGGGCTGCCGCCCGCGCGGCGAGCCGGCGCGGCTCCAGCATGACGATTTTTTGCTCTCCGAGCCAAGGCTCGTTCAGAAGGGCGATAGGGACTTGCGTAGTCTTCCCGGCTCCCGGGGCCGCGATCAGCACGGCGCATGAGGAGGAGCGCAGCGCTTGTCTTAATTCCGGCAGTGCCGATTCGATGGGTAACGCTTGCATTCGTTTCACTCCGCTTTACTTAAGTTCGTACTTGTCGCCTTATTTTTACCGCTTTCACCGTTTTCATTGTTCCATGCGCCGGTCATCGTGTATACTGGATTAGACATATCCGTTCGTTAAAGGAGAAACAGAACATGAGTGTACATGAAGCGATAACCAGACATTCCACGAATCAGCATATGCATTTGGTCCAATTCGCCGCATTGGACGAGCAGCGCGAGCAGGCTATCGACGAGTGCGTCGAGCTGTGCAGGAACGGGCTCCCTTTTACGGTAGATCGCATCAACGCCATTACGGCGGCCATCGCTGCGCACGCCAAGCAGGGCATTTCCCCTCTGCGCTCATATGTAACCGAGCAAATGGTGCGCGATTACGCGAGCAAACTGTAAGGAGGAATTTTCGGGTGGGCGTACTAACTTTTATTTCCATGATTATTATCGGATCTGTATTCAGTGCCGGACTGCTGCTGATGTTCAAACAAAAGAAAGCTGCCGGAGCAGCCGTCATGCTGCTTTCCGTCGTATGCTATGTCGCTTATGTTTACATCGCGCATGCTTACTTTGTCTAGGGACAACTCTCCGTCATCCAAAAAGAACCGACTGCCGTTTGCGAGAGACGCAATCAACGGCGCGCCGAACCGATTCGGCCGCTTGTTTTCCGCGTCATATCGCCCGGCTGCTCCGGTTCTTTTTTTGCTCTATCCGGCCAGATTCATTTCCTTGATCGCGCGAAAAACCATCTCATAGTACGCCGCCGGATGCGGCACCAGAAGCTCGCGCTCGACGGTACGGCTGACCGGCTTCAATTCGCCGCTTTCCGCCGGCACTACGCCTCTGGCAGCAATGGAATCGGACCGGCGATGAATCAGCGCTTCGAGCTCCGCGATGGAAACCGCGAACAGGCCGCTTACTTCCTCCGGCTGCAGTGTGTAGCTGTTCAAAGGCCGGTCGCACCTGTGAACGAACACATGGCAAAACTCCCGATCCGTCAGCTTATCGGAAATATGATCTTCCTCGGCAAAAATACCGCAGGCGAGCAGCTCGTCAAATTCGGCCTGCAGCCCCAATTCTTCCTCCAGCTCCCGGATTCCGTCCTGCACCGTTTCTCCTGCGGCCAAATGCCCTGCGCACGAAATGTCCAGCAGATCCGGGAACAAGTCTTTATCCGGATGGCGAAGCTGCAGCAGCAGTTCCGGCGTATCCGTCTCGCAGCTGACGATCCAGCATTGAAATGTGCGGTGCCACAATCCTTTGGCATGCGCCTCGGAGCGCGGCGCAACGCCGAGCCAATTCATTTTTTCATCGTAGATGTCGAATAGTTCCTCTGCTTTACCCACGGCTAGGTACGTCTCCCCTCTCCTGTATGTTACAGCTCCGACAGCAATTCCGGCAGTTCTTCATAATGGCTGAAACATGCATCCCACGTACGGGCGGATGCCTCCGGCTCATGCCCATTTCGTTTCCAGGCCGCTTTCATACCGGCACGCCGGCTGGCCGCTACATCGTTCTCCAGATGATCGCCGACAAAACAGGCTTCCTCCGGCGATACGCCGAGCCGGCCGAGCGCTCTGGAAAATATGTCAACATCCGGCTTGCGCACGCCCTCGGATTCCGAAATCAATATAACATCCATCAGACGGTCGAGTCCAAGCGCGCGGATTCCCCGGCTTTGCAGCAGTTCCTTGCCGTTGGTGACGATGCCCAGTTTGATGCCCTGCTCCTTAAATTGGTGCAAAACTTCCAGCGCTCCCTTATACGGTCTGGCGTGGAGGCTGAAATGATCCAAATAATCTTGAAGCAGCGCTTCCCAGCCGACGCCGCCGATGACGAAGCGCGCTATGAGCTTTTGATACACCGTATCTTTCCACACGTAGCCGTGTTCGTCCAGTTCGATAAATGCATCCGCAAACGGATCTTTGGGGACATGAGGCATTTGCGGCCGCCAACGGTCATACTGGTCGCTGACGAAATACCGCAAAGAGGTATCGCGATCGAGCAGCGTTCCGTCCAGATCGAACAGCACCGCTTTGATTCCCGCCGGTACCCTCATGTTCAGCTTCTGCGCTGCGGCGAAGCTTTGCGCATCGCGTAAAGCTCGTCTTCCAACGAAGCCATTTTTTCCAGCAGCGTTTTTCTTGCGTCTTCCAATGCCAGATTATAAACCGGCACGGCAAGCTGCTGCAGCATCGTATCCACCAATTGTTCGGAGCCCATTCGGCCGAGAGTGATGCCATGATCCATCTCCAGGTGAGCTTGCAGGGCATCGATAAGAACTTCTTTTTCTTCTTTTGGCAGCTTGATCGGTATCATAATGGATATGGATTCTCCCTCCGCTATTTCATAATTTATAGTATACCATGATTATCCACGCGCACCTCACCTTGTTTTTGACGAAAAAAAACGGGCTGCCCCGAAGCAGCATGTACTGCCTGGGAATCAGCCCTTTTCAGGGAAGATCCGCGAGGTTTATGCGATCGACGTCGGAGCCCCGAAAGGCGAAGCGTAGTCGGGAATCGCACTCAAAATTTGCTCGGCCTCGCCGGAGCTCATCGCCCGGTCCGAATCAAACCGTTCGACGGCTGCGACGATTTTGGGGAACAGGTGGATATCTCCTGCGCTCGCGAAACCTGCAATCGCCGGAAAAGACAGGACGAAATGCACGCACGCATCGATCATTTCCTGCTGATCGAAAGGTTCGTACCAAGTCGAATAGGAGCGGCTCTGCTCTTCGGCCCACGGACCTTTGGCTATCGCCTTGATCGCTCTGACGGCAGCGCCGGACGCATTCGCTTGTTCCAGAAACCGCTCAAAATCGTTCCTGTACGCCTCGCGGGAATACAAATGATAGTTGAGCGGAAGCAGCACCGTATCGAACGGAAAGCGCTTAAGCGCTTCGGTATGCGTCGCAGGCGCCTGATGACCGTGGCCGGTAATGCCGATCGCTTTGACGATCCCGGCTTCTTTGGCTTCGATGAGCGCTTCCAATGCGCCGCCTTTTTGTGTGCAGGCATCCAGTTCTTTTAAATCGCCGACCGCGTGCAGTTGGATCAAATCTATCGTATCCGTCTGCAATCTTTCCAGCGAGCGGTAAATTTCCGCTTTCGCCTTCTCTTTCGTCCGTTCGCCGGTTTTTGTGGCCAGAAAAATATCGCCGCGAATGCGGGGCATCCAGGGGCCCAGACGCAGCTCCGCATCCCCGTAGCTCGCCGCCGTATCGAAATGATTCACCCCATGCTCCAGCGCATGCGAGATCGACGAATCCGCTTCTTCCTGCGTCACTTGACCGAGTTTCGCTGCCCCGAACATCAATACGGAGCTTTCGATTCCGAGCCGTCCGATAGTTCGATTGAGCATCGCGCCCCACTCCTCAACCGTTTAATTTTTCATAATATTGAAAATCGATTTCCTGAAAACGGCTAACTTCCTTCAGCCAGCGTTCCGCCACATAAGTTTGATGCACAGGGTGGACATTGTAGGCGTCATAAGCGGCCTGATCGGCGAATACCATCGAAAATCCGTAGTCGTAATCGTTTTTTGCGCTCACCTGGCGGAAAACTTCGAACTGCTCCACTCCCGGAATCGGCGCCAACTGCGCTGCGCTCTCTTTGAGGAACGCTTCGGCTTCAGGGTTGTCTTTGCCCACATGCAAACTAAAAGTCACCATATGTTTAATGCTCGTACGGCTCATGCTACATCTTCTCCTTCCAAAATTCACGATATTGTTTATTATAGCGCATACCCGAATCGTACATAAGAGCTATAAAAAGCTTCATTAACTTACCCGGAGGTAACTGCCCCGGTGCGGCAGCCCGGCGAAGTTTCATCCTTTTGCATAAAATTCGCCTTCCCGGCGCACGTTAATTTTGTACCATATTTTGCATGGAAAGGAAATTCGATCATGGAAAACAAAATACATACGGGCAACTATACCGGCACAGCGAACATGAAGGCGGAAAATCAGGATCTGGAATTCGTCAACGACACTTTGGAAAACGCCAAAAACACGACGCCGGTCAATATCGCCAAAGACGATATCAGCGAAGAGCGGGAAGACAGGACCTTAAACCAGTCCTGATTTCGGCCCGGAGGCCGTGCGATTGCGAATCAACCTTGGCATCTTTCCTCTACTTGCGGTAGTATGAGAAGAGAAAATGAACCAAGGAGGATTTTGTCGTGGAACAAGTTATTGTCATCGGAGCGGGTCCGTGCGGGTTGTCGGCAGCTGTTGCCTTACAGCGCGCAGGCCTCTCTCCATTACTCATAGAAAAAAGTTCGATCGTGCACTCCATTTATTTATACCCGACCTATTTGCAATTTTTCAGCACTCCCGAGCTGCTCGAGATCGGCGGCTATCCGTTTGTCACGCCTCACGAGAAGCCTTACCGCCAGGAAGCTCTCGTCTATTACAGGGAAGTCGCCCGGCGCGAGCAGCTGCGCATCCGGTCCTATGAAGAGGTCGTCTCCATCGAACGGTCGGAGAGCGGATTCAGCGTACATACGGAAAACCGCGCAGGCCAAAAATCGTCCTACACGGCCCGCTTCGTCGTTGTCGCGACAGGCTACTTCGACGCTCCGAACATGCTTGGCATCCCCGGCGAGGAGCTTTGGAAAGTGACGCATTACTACAAAGAAGCGCACCCCTATACGGGGGCAAAAGTGGCTATCATCGGCGGGAACAACTCCGCCGTGGACGCGGCCATGGACCTGCTGCGCGTCGGAGCGGAAGTAACCGTCGTTTACCGCGGAAGCCAGTTTTCGGCCAACATTAAGCCGTGGGTCAGACCGATTTTCGAAAGCATGGTGAATAAAGGGCGCGTCAACATGTGGTTCGATTCCCAGGTAGAGCGGATTGAGGAACAGCTCGTTCATGTCCGGCGCGGCGGCGAGCTCGTCCAACTGGACAACGACTTCGTTCTGGCGCTGACCGGCTTCCGTCCGGACCGTAAGCTTCTCACCGGACTTGGCGTCCGTTTCCATGAAGAAACGGGCGCCCCGCTGATCGACCCGGAAACGATGCAGACGAACATCCAAGGCTTATACGTAGCCGGGGTCGTCGCTTCCTCCAAGTACGATGCCAACGAAATCTTCATTGAAACCGGCAGAATGCACGGAATTGCCATTACCGAACACATCAAGTCGCAGCCGGTTTGATGCCCGCCAAAGAACAAGCAAGCCCCGCCCGGAGCTTGCTTGTTCTTTTGTTTTATTTGGATTTCTTTTTTGCCGCCGATCTGCCCTGCTTCACGTTTTGCCCTGAAACAGCCTCCGCCTCTTGCGTGCCGTCAGCTTTTTTATTGGCCATAGTGCGCTTCCCTCCCGCTTTCATTGTTGCCCGCGAAAATAGTATGAATTTTTATTAAAATTTTCATGCAAAACTCTTCCATTACGAACGAATGTTTGGTATATTATAGATATACAAACAAATGTTCTATTTGAGTGAAGGAGGTTGTTTACACGATGAATACAAGTCACAATTTCCGTTTTATTGAGCGAGACTATTGGTACCATAAGGCATTGTGTAACAGCGATAGCCTTCTGCCCGCTCAAATCGATGAAATGCTGGACGAAGACAGCCATTACTACTGCGATTACACATTCAAGTTTTATGATGACGGCTCCGTTACGATCATTGACAACGATACGAACACATTGGTCAAGCCGCGCGAATTAACCGGAGCGGTGTACGATTTTTATATCCGCAAACGAATCCATCTCATCAAAGCCAACCTTTTGGAAAAACAGCTCCAGTATGCATAATACAATAAAAGCGTGCTGCCCATTGACGAATGTCAGATGGAAGCAGCACGCTTCTGTCATGCCCGATTGCCGTTGTACCGGAAACAAGCTCTCGTATGATCGTTAACCATTCCTGTCGCTTGCATGAATGCATAACAAATCGTGGAGCCTACAAATTTGAAGCCTCGCTTTTTCAAATCCTTGCTCATGGCATCGGATTGAGCCGTCGAGGCAGGAACGCTGCGCAGGTCGTCCCAGTGATGGATGACCGGTTCTCCGCCTACGAACCCCCATATGTAGCGGTCGAAGCTTCCGAACTCCTGCTGCACCTTCAGGAACGATTTCGCATTCTGCACCACCGCCGCAATTTTCAGCCGATTGCGCACGATTCCGGCGTTCTGCATCAGCGATTCGAGCTTTGCGTCGTCATACCCGGCAATGCGTTCCGCATCGAATTGATCGAAAGCTTCGAGGTAATGCCCGCGCTTTTTCAAAATCGTATACCAGCTTAACCCGGCCTGAGCGCCTTCCAGATTCAACATTTCGAACAGCTTGCGATCGTCATGAACAGGGACTCCCCACTCGTGATCGTGGTAATCGATATACAACGGATCTTCATTTACCCAACCGCATCTTATCACCATCGCTGCCGCCAGCTCCCTTTTCAAAAAAAATACGAACATTAGTTCTTAAACCATTATATCGGCAGCTTGGCAAAAAGTCCAGTTTGGCTCCGTTTATATTTTTATTTTTCCGATTCGATCCAAGCCTTGATCCGTCCGCTTTCTCTTTGGGCATCCGCGTAGCCCAGCTCGTAGAGTTCTTCCAGCTTGCCTTCATCTTTCTCCATGCGGCCAACCCGGACGATCGAAGATGGGCGAATCACGATGGCATGTCCCTCCCGCTCCAAGCGTTCAATCGTATCCAGGGTGCGGTTATAAATCTCGCTTCGGTTCACGAGGACGTCTATGAGACCGCGGTAGCGCGGATAGAAGCTTTTGGCGAGCCATTTTTGCTTGAACGGACTTTTGCGGTAACCCTGCTCCTTCGTTAAAACGATAATATGCTTGCTGTTGCCATCGGCCAGCGACTTTTGAATCGGAATCGGATCGACAAGCCCGCCGTCAAACAAAACTTTCCCGTTATAATGAATCGGCGTGGACACGAAGGGGAGACTGCTGGATGCTTGAACGATAGGCATCGTATCCTTCATCAGCTCATGCTTCGTATAATACACGGGCTTGCCCGTATGTGCGTCCGTCGTCCCGATGACCAGCTGCTGCGGCGACGCGTAGAACGCATCGTAATCGAACGGCTCCAAACGGTTAGGCAATTCTTTGAAAATAAAATCCATGCCGAATATGCTTTTATGCCGGAATAAATTGCGGTAACTCAAATATCGGGGATCGGCGATATATCCGATCGTCACTTTTTTATTGCGACCGCGCTGCCGGGAGATGTATGAAACGGCGTTGCATGCGCCCGCCGATACGCCTGCAATGTATGGGAAATACCAATCTTGCTTCATAAAATATTCCAAGACTCCCGCGGTGTAGACGCCTCTCATCCCGCCGCCCTCCAGTACGAGTCCGATTCCTTCCAAAACGGCACCTTCTTTCAATCCCTTTTTAAAAATGCCCCCTGATCTTCGCTAAGATCAAGGGGCACATTGTGCGGGACTTATTGTTCGTTCTTGCTGATGTTATTCAAGCTCGGCACATAATCGTCCGCCTTTTTTACCGTCAAGTTCGTCATTTCTTCCGTGAAATTAGCTTTATTTTGCTGATTTTCCTTCTTATCCGCCCGTTTGGACACCCTGCTCACCTCCCGCACGTTTTGCTTAGTATGGGGGTTCGCGCCGCTTTTTATGCCCGGTCGGGCTCCTTCAGGCTTATGCGTAAGACTCCTTGATCGCCAAAAACTCATCGAGATTGTCCAAAAACAAATCTACAATAACCGGATCAAAATGCCTGCCGCGCTCCTGCTGCAGCAGTTCCAGCACCCGGTCGAGCTCCCACGCTTTCTTGTACACGCGGTCGCTGCACAAAGCGTCAAATACGTCGGCCAGGGCGGTAATCCTGCCGTAAATATGGATCTCTTCCCCCCGCAATCCCTGCGGATAGCCCGTTCCGTCGTACTTCTCGTGATGCTCTTTGGCGATGACCGCAGCCGCATGCAGCACCTGCTTGTTCGAATGCTTGAGCATTTCGTACCCGAGGTCGGAGTGCGTTTTCATGACGCTGAACTCTTCCTCTGTCAAGCGGCCCGGCTTATTCAAAATCGCATCGGGAATTCCGACCTTCCCGACGTCGTGCATGGGCGAAGCGAGCCGGATGATTTCGGCTTCCTGCTCGGAAAGCCCGTACTTCAGCGCCAGCAGGTGCGAATATTCGGCAACGCGCTTCACATGATAGCCTGTTTCCTGCGACCGCGTCTCCGTAATCTCGCCCATCGTGTAAATGATTTCCTGCTGCGTGCTCTCCAATTCCTCGTTCAAATATATATTTTCAAAGGCGACCGAAACATTCGCGCAGTAAATATCGATCAGGTAATGTTCCCATTCGCTGAGCGACTTGAATCCGTTCATAAAAATAACGTTTTCCATCCCCATCTTGCTTTGAAAGTAAATGACGAAATGTTCGGAGGCAAACCGGCTTTTTTTCGAGCGAAACGCCTCTTCGATTTCCCGCATCACATCGGCCGGAACGACGTCCCTGGCTCTCTTGTCGCTGCTGGATGCGTAATCTCCGCTGGCAGCCAAAACATAAATGTCCTCGACGCCCCTCGTCACGGCGAAGCTGCAGTGAATCGCATTTTTATGCAAATTGACGATGGAAGTCAATTGAGTCAGCACGCCGGAGGCGAACTTTTTCATCGATTGCAGCTCGAACAGCGTAGAGGCGGATTTGATAATTTCCTCCAGGCCGTTTCGGCTTTTTTCAATCGTTTTAATATCGCGGTAGGAACGCAGCGAGGCTATGACCGTCGTGAACAGCTTTTGTGCCGTAAGTTCCGTTTTCTCCTTGTAATCATTGATGTCGTATTCCGTAATGACGGTTTTTTCCGGCGCCTGGCCCGGCTGCCCCGTCCGTAAAATAATGCGGATCGAGCTGTTCTTGAGCTCCTCGCGAATAAATTTGACGATTTGCAGTCCGGCTTCGTCATGTTCCATGACCACATCCAATAAAATCAATGCGGCGTTCGGCTGTTCGCGCAGAAGCTGCCTGGCCTCGGAACCCGAGTAGGCGCAGTGGAATTCCAGCTTTTTGCCGTCAAACTCAAAATCCTGCAGCACCATCTTGGTGACCTGGTGAATTTGCTGCTCATCATCGACGATCAGGACGACCCACGCTTCTTTGTCGTGGTTTTCTTTCGTATTGGAATCCATGTCTTCTTCCGCTGCGAATAAGAGCTGGTCGTCTTGATCGTCCGCAAACAGCGCTTCATCCGTCTGAATAATTGGATCTTTCGGCTTCATTATAGGGATTCCTCCTCTTTCGGAATTTCGATATGGAACAAGCTTCCTTGTCCCAGCGTACTGGAACAGCTCATCGTTCCGCCTAACGTTTGGGTAACCAAATTATACACAATGTTCATGCCGAGGCCTGTCCCGCCCTTCCCGCGGCTCGTCGTAAAAAACGGATCGAAAATGTGCGCAAGCACCTCCTGCGTCATGCCTTTGCCATCGTCCGTATAAACCAGATGGACGCTATCTTCGCTCGTCATAACGCGAAAATGCAAGTTGCCTTCCTCCTCCGGGGCAAACGCGTGGTTCAAAGAATTCATGACCAGATTGGTCATAATTTGCGACAAAGCTCCGGGATAGCTGTACAGGACAAGCTGTTCGTCGCACTCGATATGGACGCGCAGCCGCGTTTTTTTCAAAGAAGGCTTCAGGCTGACTACGACACCCTCCAAATACTCGCGAAGATGGAACGAGCGTTTGACTTCCACACTTTGATCCACGGATATTTGCTTGAAACTCCGAATCAGCGCAGACGCGCGATCCAGATTGGACTGCACCATGCCGTTCGTTTCTTCGACAACCGTCAAAAATTGTTCGAGATCCGATTTCTTCATTTTGCCTGTTTGATACAACTGCTGAAAATGCTTCGTTTTTTCATCCAAATAGGAGACCGCCGTCACCCCTATGCCGACCGGCGTGTTGATTTCATGGGAAACGCCGGCAACGAGGCCGCCGAGAGCGCTCATTTTTTCCGATTGAACGAGCTTATCCTGTGTCTGTTTGAGTCTGTGGAGCGCTTGCTGCAGCTCCTGATACCGCTCATCGAGAATGTTCACCATCTCATTGAACGCGTCCGAGACATCCTCGATTTCGGGAGAAGCCTGAAACTCCAGCTTCGGCAGCTTGCCCCCCTGTTTGACCCAGTTGGCGGCTTCGCGCAGCTTGATGAGCGGGATAATAACCATTTTCCGTAAAATCAGCCATAAAATCACCGAAAGCAGCAAGGCGATGCTGGCGCCGACAACCAAAATAAGCCTTGTACGGGTATTCAGCAGCGCAGTTTCTTCCGTCGAATCGAAAATAACTTCCACGGCGCCGACCATCGTCCCGCCTTCCTCCAAGGGAGCTGTCAACCGTACGACGGGCTTATCGTTCTCTTCCATAGGCGCGCGGTCGATAATCGAATGGCTCAGCGGATACTTCATTTGGGAAGGTGAAAATTGTTTGCCGATTTCTTCGTGCTGGGAAGAGGCCAAAATAAGGCCTTCCATGTTGTAAAGCTTCAGCTCCAAAACGCGATTGTTCTTGATCTGTATGTAATCAATCATTTGCTGGACATCGCCGATCGAACGCCCTTCTTCATACCTCGCGTTGATTGCAATGGCGATTCCGTTAATTTGGCTGACGTAAGCCTCCCTGATCGATTTGTTCAGGCTGACGGTGTCGACGGCCATCATTAACGAAAGCATGACTACCGTGACTCCAGTAAGCATGAACACAATTCTTTTCTGCAGGCTGAGCCGTTTTTTTTCTGTCGACATCGTTCAGACTCCTCTGTTTTTGCTTGCCACAAAATACCATTCTTAAAAAGCGCATGCCTCTAGCTTATAAAACTAGCAATCCGTTTGTCCACTTTTATTTACCGCGCATGTAAAGGAAAAACAGTTGAATAATTCGTCTGTTCGGAATTTTCAGACAAATGATGTCGAAAAAGTAGAAGTGCTATCATTTTTTGCGCTTGCCCAGGAAATAAAAACAATTTCCCCGTACGGGAATGATTTCCCGGGGTTTGGAGCAATGTAGTAATGGGAGTTTTTGCAAAACGACAATTCAATGTGTACATGTGAGGAGGCTTATACCGGTGACCAACACCAATCATCAGCAGGAACCGATTCGCCACGCCCAGGAGGCCGCGGAAAAAGCAATTCTGCTCGCCCAAAAAGCGGAGTACAATTTGCATACCGCTATCCTGCAGGCCGATCCGCAGGCGATCCAGTCCGCTCAGGCGGCGGTCGTTCAAGCCAGACAGCAGGTCGTGGATGCCCAGGGGCAGCTGCGAGCGTTTGACAACGAGCAGTTCGGCCCGCAAATTCAGCAGACGCTGGAGCAGCTCCATCAGGCGGGTCAAGACCTGGAAGCGAACCAGGAGAAGTCCCACACGCCGCGGCAAGTCAGATAAATACGTGCGAGACGGACAAAGTGATCGGCTAACGATCGCTTTTTTCCTGTGCATCGGTTTTGCCAATATAGGGTGACTTTCTTTTTCAAAATGCAATCATTATGTTAAACTATTCGCAGAAGAGCTTAAGTCACTTGGGGAGGCAATACATTTCATGCTGGTTATCGGAATTGCCGGAGGCACCGGGTCGGGAAAAACGACGGTTGCCCGTTCGATTATGAACAAATTGGGCGGCGCAAACGTTGCGCTTATCTCACAGGATAATTATTATCGTCATTATAGTGATCTTACTTTTGCAGAGCGCGAACGGTTGAACTACGATCATCCGAACGCTTTCGAGAACCGCTTGCTGCTCCAGCATCTTGGTGAGCTTAAAAGCGGTCATGCGGTCGATATTCCGGTGTACGATTTTACGGAGCATAACA
The DNA here is from genome assembly GCF_059820445.1 of Paenibacillus sp. sgz302190. NCBI lineage: Bacteria > Bacillati > Bacillota > Bacilli > Caryophanales > Paenibacillaceae > Paenibacillus > Paenibacillus sp. sgz302190. The sequence continues at coordinate 86,883 of NZ_JBZYAO010000001.1, read as the reverse complement.
GAAGCGGGCAGACGCTCCACATTGAAGCGAAACCGATCGTATTGATCGAAGGCATTCATGTCCTGACGGACGAGGAGCTGCGGGGGGCTCTGGATATTAAAGTATTCGTCGATACCGACCCCGATGTCCGCATTTTGAGGCGGTTATCCCGCGACATTAACGAAAGAGGCCGGACGCTGCAGTCCGTATTCGATCAATATTTAACGACCGTGAAGCCGATACACGACGCTTTCATCGAGCCTTCCAAAAAATACGCGGATATCATCATTCCGGAGGGCGGCGAGAACGAGATCGGCATTCATATGCTGACGATTTTGACGGAGCGGTACATGACGGATCATTCGCGAGCAGCGCAATCATTCAACTAAGCAGGTGATGAGCGGCCGCGTTTATCGCCAATAAAAAAACACTGGAGCCGCAGCATCGTTGTTGCGGTTCGAGTGTCTTTTTGCCTGTCTGCGAGTCTATCGAGTCTATTTATCCGGCGAAGCGGACAAATTCCTCGGGTCACTCCACCGCTTCCCATCTTGAGGCGTACTGCTCCAGCTTCCCGTTCAAGGGAACGCGATACTTAAGCTGGACGACGAGCCGCACCTTCTTGATCCATTCCGCAAAAGACGCATAGGTGACAAACACATTGGCGTACCGGTCGCTCATCGCGACGAAAAAGGGGCCCACGTATTTATCCGTTAAAAAGTGAAGCGATGTGTCGATCGGCGTATACTTCTTCCTCTTCCCTTCCCAGCGGTCCACCTCCGCCCGGATGTTCGCCGGCACATGCTCAAGCAGCGCCTCCAGCTGTTTGACCCTGGCGAAATACGGCACCTCGCATGGAATGCCCATTCTGCGAAGCGTTTCTTCATGCTGCGGATATAAAATAACTCTGGCAAACTTCCGCTCCTCCGCCCACGCGGTAATGGACCGCATATCCTCCTCGAGCCAATCCTCGAAAGTTTCCATAACGAGCACTGTGCCTCTTCGCGTTTGAACCGGCGGCTCATAGCCGTACGGCACTTTGATCTGTTCTCTCGCCATGCTGCTTTTGCTCCCTCCCTATTCACGAAGCTCCCCTAAGCATCCTGCAAGCTTCCTTATATTGTAGCATACCCAGACACTTTGCGATAAATATCCAATGGTCAATTCGCATCCTTCGCAGGAATAAGGTATAATTTGAGAAAACGCAATTGAACCAGAGGAGAGTTTTCGTATGAGAGATCCGAGACTGCAAACTTTTTCCAAAAACATTATTCGTTATTCGGTAGACCTTCAGCCAGGAGAGAACATTTTGATCGAAATGATCGGTGTCAAAGACCCCGAATTGGCAAAATGCTTAATTGAGGAAGTGTACGCCGCAGGCGGAAAACCGTTCATCGAGCTGCGCGATCCCGCCGTCACGCGGAGTCTGCAAATGCAAGGAACCGCCGAGCAGTTCGGGCAGTGGTCGGAATTCGAGCTCGTCCGGATGCGGGCCATGGACGCTTACGTTGCCGTCCGCAGCGGGGACAACATCACCGAATCGTCAGATGTGCCGGAAGAGCAAATGAAGCTGTATTTAAAACATTTTCAGCGTCCGATCTTCGATGAACGCATCAACAACACGAAGTGGTGCGTGATGCGCTACCCGAACGCGTCGATGGCGCAGCTCGCGAGCACGAGTACGGAAGCGTTCGAAGATTTCTACTTCAAGGTGTGCAATCTGGACTACGGCAAAATGGCCGATGCCATGGAATCGCTCGTTGAACTGATGAACCGCACGGATCGGGTGAGGCTCGTTTCTCCGGGCACGGATCTTTCGTTCTCGATCAAGGATATCCCCGCCGTTCCCTGCTCGGGCCGTAGAAACATTCCGGACGGAGAAGTGTACACGGCGCCTGTGAAGGATTCGGTTAACGGCGTTATCAGCTACAACACGCCGACGATTTATTCCGGGTCCTCGTTCGAAAACATTGTGCTCCGTTTCGAGAACGGCCGGATCGTCGAAGCGACGAGCAACAACACGAAGAGGCTGAACGAAATCTTGGATACCGACGACGGCGCGCGCTATATCGGCGAATTCGCAATCGGCGTCAACCCGCATATTCAGCATCCGATGAAAGATATTTTGTTCGACGAAAAAATCGACGGCAGCATCCATTTTACCCCCGGCCAAGCCTATGAACAAGCCGATAACACGAACCGTTCTTCCGTGCATTGGGACATGGTGCTCATCCAGCGTGCGGAATACGGCGGCGGCGAAATTTATTTCGATGACGTGCTTATCCGCAAAGACGGCCGGTTCGTCATTCCGGAACTGGAGAAGCTTAATCCGGAAAATTTAATATAGTAAACTAAAAAACAGCCGGACGCCCTCTGCAAGTTTCATGCTAAGGACGTCGGCTGCTTTACTTTTCTTGCCCGTTTATTCAGGCATCATGCCTGTCGCAATCGCCAAACGATTCCAACTATTAATGACATTAATGGCCATCAAAATCGCAGTAAACTGCTTGCCGTCAAAATGCTTTCTCGCTTCATCGTAAACCGCCTGCGGCACGCCGGCTTCGGAAATTCGGGTGACAGCCTCGGTCAATGCCAGAGCCGCCTTTTCGGATGCCGTATAATACGGCGCTTCCCTCCAGGCGTTCAGCAAATAAATGCGCTGCTCGGTCTCCCCGTATGCTCTTGCATCTTTGGCGTGCATGTTCAGGCAAAAGGCGCAGCCGTTGATCTGCGAAGCCCGCAGCTTGATCAATTCCAGCAGCAATGGGTCCAGACCGCTCTTCCTGACGAACTGCTCCAGCCCGAGCATAGCTTGAAACGCTTCCGGATACTCTTCTTTGTAGTCCATTCTTTCCTTCATCCGCGATTCCTCCTGTACGGAAATATTCGATTTCATTTACAAGACGAAGCCGCTCTTTCTTTTGTGACAAAAAAGGGTTACGACGGGTACGCGCTAGCCCAGCCAATGAAAAACGATATGCTCGGGCGTTTCATCCGGCCGGGTCAATCCCGTTGGAACAAGCGAAGCGGGGTCGACGGTATTCCGGGCGCCGCCGCCGGATCGTTCGGCGCTTGATTTTGCCGTTATGCGCACCTCGGTTCCTTTCGGCACAAAATTATATATTTGCACCATATCCCCGTTGGACAGCCGGACACAGCCTAACGATTTATCGCTGCCGATCGAGCTTTCGTCATAAGTGCCGTGCAAAGCGATTTGACCGAGCCCGAGGCCCGCTGCGCCGTAAACATGCTGTTTCGTTCCAAGCGGCTCCAGCACGCGATCCTTCACCCGAAAGCTGCCTTCCGGCGTACTACCGCCCGCTCCCAGGCCGATGGCAGTGTCCCATAGCAGCACTGCTCCGCTTAACAGCCTGAGACGGTGATCGTCCTTGCTGACTTCGATAAGCATCGGCTCGTAAGGAACAGTTCTGCCGGCAGGTACATTCGCAAAAAACATAGCTTCCGCCTGCTCTGCCGAAGGATCGTACACCCAGCCTCCATGCCCGTCATACGTTCCTTGGACTGCATTGCTTCCTGAATACGTTTCCAACGGAATAAAGCTCAAATAATTATTCGGATAATCCTGCAGCAGCCGGGTGACCGTGTCAGGGCTTTTGCCGTAATCCGCCTTATAATTTTGCAAAGCCGTCCGAACTAAATTAGCACCAATCGCGCTAAGCGGCTGGTGCTTTTCATATTCCGCATTCAGAAACCGGATTTTGACCGATTGATCCGTTGCAGGGTGGTATTCCGCTATGACGAAGGCGCTTTTGGCGAGCTCGCCGTTCGACAGGAGGCGTGTCTTTCCGAGATCGTTCGCATCGGATGAGGCAATTCCGTAAAGAAGCACGTTTTGATTAGGATGTTCGTTGCCGAGTTTCAACGCGTTTTTGTGCAAAATCGTTTCAATCTCCTTGAGGTCGGTTGCCGGAGCAAGATAAATCACATAAGGAACGTCAACCGTCTCATACGTAACTTCGCTGCCGACGCCCCAATGCATCATCGCGGATACGGTTTTGGTGACCGGGCGGTCCCCGAAAAATAAAGCGATAAGCAGCAAATTCAGCACAAGAAGCACGATCAGAAGCGTTTTCATAAAGGAAGGCAAGAACGACATACCGCGTTTTGGCGTCTCCTCCCCTACATCTTCCGGCGCAAGGTGGGCGGGCTGCGCTTGATCCAGCTCATGCAGAGCCCGGTTGGCGGCTGAGTAAAACGGCGACGGATACGTTCTCAACACTTGTTTGTAATGGAAAATCGCCCTCCTCCGGTTCCCGTTGATTTGGAACTTCTGTCCCAGCTTGTAATGAGCTTCCGGCGAATTGGCGTCCAGGTAGCGGATAACTTTCTCATAATAGAGCGGATCCGACGGACTGATGTACAAATTTTTGTGGAGGTGAACAAGATTATCATCGAGATGGTTGCGAAATCGTTGGCTTCGGCGGATCATTCGGCTCCTCCCCGTTCTCCTATTGTAGGCATGTCCAAACTGCGATGTGCGTTACGATACATTTTGTACCATTGATACATAATGTATCATATCGTATGCCGGGTTGACAACAGTTTTATGCAAAGTCCTGCATGAATCGCTGGCCATTTGCAAAACCTGTACCATTGGAGGTGATAAACGATGAGCGGAAGAAACAATTCGCCAAAAAACAACGGCCCTGCAAGCAGCCCTTCCCGGCTGGATCAATTCGGCGAAAAAGCCGCGCAAGACGCCAAGCAAGAAACGAAGCAGCGCAAAAATAACGAAGGCGGCTGCTAAGTCGAAGGAGCCGCCCACCCGCGTGAGCCGCCCCGAGTGGTGCGAAAAGACGCCTCCGCCCGCTTTCTTTTGCAAGCGGGGAGGCGTCTTTTTAACGCGGCGGTTGAGGGCTGCGGAACGATGCGCGAGGGACCGCGGGCCTAGCGTGCTCGCCCGGGCCGGAGCCGGCGCTGTGCGCCGCGGGGGCCGCGCACTGGCTACGCGCCGCGGGGGGCTGCGCACAACGCGCTGCGGGGAGACGGCTTGTGCACAGCCAATACGCTGCGGGGAGGCGGCACCCTCACGCCAGGGGTCTGGCGGGCGGAGCTGCTTTTTTGCTCACCGGAATCATCGGGTTGCCAATACCGGAAAAGCCCGAAAATCGAGCAAAAGGACTTCAAATTCCACTACCAAGTGGAGGATGAAGCCCTCTCTTTTGATGAAATTTCAAGTGGGAAATAGAAAATCATCAATTGACTTTCGGGACAGCCCCATCTCGCATACACATACACATACACATACACATACACATACATTCTGCTGAGTTCATCGGAAAGACTCCAAGAAAGCATCACATCTACTTGGCAGCGTTGGGGGAAAACCTGCAAAAATACAGTTTTTTGCTCGTTAGCACGCTTGCCACGAAAAATTCCTGCAAATCTGCAGGTTTTTTGTTGAAATTTGAGGCATAGCCCACTCCACAGCGGAAATTCCTGCACAATCGCAGGCTTTTCCCCAAAACGAGCCGTTTCCATCAAAAAAGCCTGTATTTTCGCAGGCTTTTTGGGTGGAAACAGGCGGACGCGAGGATTTCCCGCAGATCTCGGGGGCGGGCTGACTCTCGCAGGTTCTCGGGCGGGCTTAAGCACCACAGGTTTTCGGAAGAGGTATTTTCCTGCAGATTCTCGGGCTTGGTGATCTCCCGTAAATTCTCAAACGGATTGACACTCTCGCAGGTTTTCGAGCGGGCTAACCTCCTCAGGTTCTCAGACGAAGTGATTTCACGAAGATTCACGGGCAGACTGACGCTCGCAGGTTCTCGGATGTGAGGATTTCCCGCAGGTTCTCGGGCGGGCTGCCCCCGCGCCACGCCGATGCGGGGCCGCCTCCAAACACGATGCGCGGCCCCTTGCCAGGGGAGGACGTGTCAATCCGTCTGGGGCGGATGGATAATGGTTGCCGTCTCATCGTGGCGTTTACTCATGATTTTGCGTTTTTTCCGCACTTCTTTGGATTCAAAGACGATATCCATGTCGTAGTCGGCCGGATACAGCTGTTCTTTTTCGATATAAAGCGACAATCGTTTCACATTGATTTTCACCTTCTCTTTTTGTATCATCACCACGACGTTTCCTCTTTCATCAGGCAGTTCGCATACGATGCCCGTGCGCTTCAACGAACGGATCCAGACGCAGTCCCCGATTTCGAACGGGGACACCCCAGGCTTGCCGGCATGCTTATGCTTTCCCGGCGCTGAACCGCTTGCCGGGCTCTGCCGGCCGCTCCGTTCAGCGCCGCTTTGATCGTCGGCACTCCGCTGCAGCGCGGCTTCCAGCGATATGAGCCCCGTCCCGCTCCCCTTTCCGCCGCTGTATGTGATGGCAGCCGATCGGTCGATAATCGCTTGCGGCATGCCCAGCTTCGCGGCGATCTGAAAAGCGTAGCTGTGCCCCGCCTCGCCGATTTTCAACCGATATAACGGCTGCAGCGTGTCCAGGTCGAATTCCATTCTGGCATTTTCAAAGCCGTCCGCAGCTTCCGCATACTGCTTGATTTCGTTAAAATGCGTCGTGGCCACGATCGTGGCGCCTTTGCGGTGCAGCTCCTCAAGCACGGCAATGGAAAGGCCGATGCCTTCCCCGGGATCCGTCCCGGTCGCCAGCTCATCGAGCAGGATCAGCGTGGAAGGACCCGCCTCCCGCAAAATGCGGATCAAGTTCTTGACGTGCGACGAGAACGTGCTCAGCGATTGCTCCAGGCTCTGCCCGTCGCCGATATCGGCCAACACGCGATCAAAAATCGGGAAACAGCTGCCTTCAGCCGCAGGCGCCGGCAATCCCGATTGCACCATCATCGCAAGCAGTCCGACGGTTTTGAGCGAAACCGTCTTTCCGCCCGTATTGGGCCCGGTAATGATCAAGGATCGGTACGCCGTACCGATCTCGAAGTCCAGGGGCACCGACCGCTTCCCCAGCAAAGGGTGGCGACCTTGGCAAATCCGGACATAACCGTCTTCATTCAAGCCGACGGAACGCGCATCCGTCACCAAGGCGTACCGCGCTTTGGCGAACAAAAAATCATAATGACCGATCGTCTCCAGGTTGATTCCCAGCTCGTAGCTGCGGCTCTCGACCAAGTCCGTCAGGGAGCCGAAAATTTTCATTTCCTCCCGGCTCTCCTCGGCGCGGAGCGCGCTGAGATCGAATGTCAGCGCGGCGACGTCGGCAGGCTCCACGAAGACGGTTTGCCCGCTGGCCGATTCGTCCAGGACAGAGCCGGGAACCAGCTTCCGGTGCTCCTTTTTGACCGGAAGGACATATTTGTCGCCGCGCATGCTGACGACATGCTCCTGCAGACTGGCGCGATAGCGCTGCAGAGCGCCCTCCAGCTTTTTCTTCAGCCGCTGCTCGGCGATGACGATTTTTTTACGGACTTTGGCCAGCTCAGGACTCGCTTGATCAAGCAGTTGGCCGTGGCGGATGCAGCGCTCAAGCTCTTCGCGCACTTCCCGAAGCTCGTGCAAGGAAAGCGCATAAGAAGCGACATTCGGCGCAATTTCCGTTTTCCTGCTCATAAACCGTTTGAGCTGGTCGGTGCTTTCGAGCAATCTGCCGATCAGGCCGAGCTCGCCGACCGACAGCAGGAACCCTTTACCGAACCCGTCAGCGATCGATTCGATGCCCTCAAGCGACGGGAGCGGAACGCTGGCCCCGTGCTCGATCAGCTTGAGCGCTTCCTCCGCTTCACTAAGCAGCCTGCGGATGACGGCTATGTCCGTGAGCGGCCGCAGCCTGCTTATGTGTCCGCGTCCCAAATAAGTGCGGGCATATTCCGCCAAATGCTCCTTCACTTTTTCGTATTCAAGCCGGTTCGTTGCATCAAAATTCATATTTCCGTTTGCCTCCTTCTAGGATTCTCTCCGACACAGTTACTTTTGCGCATGCCCAATCCGTGGTTTATCGGATAGACCCCTTGGTTTCGGGGGTATGCACAAAAACAGGTACAAAAAAAGAGCGGAAAATGAACGAATCGCGTTCATCTTCCGCTCCCGGTTCGGAACTTTTTGCGCACGGCCTCCGAAAAGAGTCCTTCCGCCAAGGCGAAAAAAAACGTGCTCACAAGAGCACGGTCCGTTTCGGCGCAAAAAGCTTTTGCAGACGATATGATCCCGATGTTCTTAACTAGTTCCAAGAGGGCGATGGTTGACGCTTCGCACTTTCACACTGCCAAAATGGGCAGACGGGTAGCGCGGCAGGGCCAAACGCATGGTGCCTCCTATGAAATTGATTAGTTAAGAACAACCTTCGACATACAATCACGTCTCCCAAGCTTCATCATATCAATCTGCGTAACCTAAATTTGTACTACGACCATCATAGTCAACTCACTCCAAAAAATCAAAGGAAAGAATCATTATAACCATATTTTACCACATAAAAATGTTAAAGTTCTTTACAGCGCTAAAGGGTGAAGAACTGCATTCTTATTGGCGAATAAACCTACCTCTAAACGCGGTCGCTCATCTTCGAAAGACCTTGATAGAGGTTTATCTCACAAAATACGTTCGCCGAACAAAGAGGCGATGAGCGAGACCGCCAATTTGGCCGTCTGGTTCCGGTGGTCCAAAATGGGATTCACCTCCACGAACTCGGCGCTGACGAGCACGCCGGCGTCCGATAGCAGCTCCATCGCCAAAAAGCTTTCGCGCACAGTAATGCCTCCCGGCACGGGAGTGCCGACTCCCGGAGCATAGCCCGGATCGAGTCCGTCCAGATCGAGGCTGAGGTGCACGCCGGTCGTCCCCCGCGATACATGCTCGATCGCCTGTTCCATCACGCGGGACATGCCCAGCCGGTCGATTTCGTGCATCGTATGCACGAGAATGCCGTGCTGCCGCAAAAAAGCGCGCTCGCCCGGATCGAGCGATCTGGCGCCGACGATGGCGACGTGCTCGGGCTTTGCTTTCGGGAAGGAACCGCCGATAGAGACCAGTTTGGAATGTCCGAATCCGAGCGCAACAGCTAGCGACATCCCGTGAATGTTGCCCGAAGGAGAAGTTGCAGCGGTATTCACGTCGCCATGGGAATCGAACCAGATGACGCCAATCTCCTCATGATGCCGCCTGACGCCGGCCAGCGTGCCGATGGCAATGCTGTGATCCCCGCCAAGAACGAGCGGGAACTTACCCTGCCCGATCACATCCGCTACGAGCCGATGCAGCTCATCATTCACTCTCGCAATCTCATCCAAATATTTGAGATTGCCCGGACCAGGACTAGGGCCGGGGCCTGCTCCCGCAGCCGCAACGGCCGGTTGCGCCGCAGCGTGCCTCCGTACGATAAGATCCCCGCAATCTTGCATCTGATAGCCGATGCTTGCCAATTTCGCTTCGAGTCCCGCGCAGCGGATCGCGCTCGGTCCCATATCGACCCCTCTGCGGTCCGCGCCCAAATCCATCGGGACGCCGATGATCGCAACATTCGGGTGCAATCCCGGATTCATGGAGCAGCACCTCCGCTATTTTCTGAGCATTCCTTTCAGCACAAACCACAGGTTGGCCGGTCGTTCCGCTATGCGCCGGGTAAAATACGGGTACCATTGACCGCCGTAAGGGGTATACACTCTTACTTTGTAGCCCTCTCCGGCAAGCCGGCGCTGCAGCCCCGGGCATATGCCGTAAAGCATTTGAAATTCGAATTGATCTTTCTCTATGCCCTCGGCGGCGGCAAAAGCTTTGAGCGGCTCAATCATCCGTTCGTCGTGCGTGGCAATGGCCGTGTAGCAGCCGTTAAGCATATGCTTTTTGGTCAATCGCAAATAGTTGGCATCGACGTCTTTTTTACGGGGAAAAGCGAGCCCGGGAGGCTCTTTGTAGGCACCCTTCACGATCCGCAGATTGGCGCCCATTTTGCCCAGCTCCCTCACGTCGGCTTCGGAACGGTACAAATACGCCTGAATGACCAGACCGACCGCTTTGCAGCCGAATTCCGCGGCAAGTTCCCGGAACAGGTCGACGGTCGTTTGGGTAAGCGTCGAATCTTCCATGTCGATCCGCACGAAAATGCCGTATTGCTGCGCCTGCCGGCAAATGGCGCGCATATGATTCAGGCAGGTGCCGTAATCCATGCCAATGCCGAGTTGCGAAAGTTTAACGGAAATATGGGATTGCAGCCTCTCCGTGTTTATGGCTTGCAGCGTCGACAAAATGCCCGCCGCGGCTTCCTCCGCAAGGCGTGCGTCATAGACGCTTTCTCCGAGCAGATCCAGCGTGGCGCACAACCCCGCTTCGTTCAGCCTTTTCACCTGCCCCACAGTCGCCTCCAGCGTTTCTCCGGCGACGAACCGGCTTACGCCGTAGGAAAGCCCATACTTTCGGAACCACGAGCGGACGAAACGGTTGTTGGCGATGCCGAGCACGCTGCGGCGAAGGAAAGCGTCCATGACCATGCGCAGCCCTCCTTTCCCCGCCGGTCAGAGCAACTCGGAAACGAGCTTAAGCTGCGTGAAAAGCAGCAAATAATCCGGACCGCCGGCCTTGGAATCCGTACCCGACATATTAAAGCCGCCAAAAGGGTGCACCCCTACCGCAGCGCCGGTGCATTTGCGGTTAATATATAAATTGCCCACATGAAACTCGGCTTTCGCTCTTTCAATAGATGCTCTGTTCCGCGCATAAATGCTTCCGGTCAGCCCGTATTCCGTGCTGTTAGCGATGCGCAGCGCCTCGGTCAAATCCTCCGCCCTGGCAAAAGCGAGCACGGGCCCGAATATTTCCTCCTGCATAATTCTCGCTTCGGGAAGCACGTCGGCGACAATCGTCGGTTCGACAAAAAAACCGTCCCCCGCAATGACCGAGCCGCCGGACACGATCCTCCCCTCCTGCTTCGCGATGTCGAGATACTGCGCGATTTTGCGCTGGCTACGTTCATCGATAACCGGACCGGTAAAATGAGCCGCGCTGCGCACGTCTCCAACCGCCAGCTGCCGGGTCAGGGCGACGCATTTTTCCAGCACCTCGTCGTATACGTCTTTGTGCACGATGGCACGGGAGCAAGCCGAGCATTTTTGCCCGGAAAAGCCGAACGCCGAGCTGACGATGCCTGCGGCCGCGAGCTGCAAATCGGCATCCGCATCGACGATGATCGCGTCTTTTCCGCCCATTTCAGCCGCGTAGCGCTTGATCCATTTTTGCCCGGGCGTCACTTTGGCGGCCAGTTCCGTTATCCGCAGGCCGACCTCCTTGGAGCCGGTGAAGGAAATAAAGCGCGTCAGCGGATGCAAAACGAGGAAATCGCCGATTTCCTCGCCGCTGCCGGGCAAATAGTTCACGACGCCGTCGGGAATCCCGGCTTCCTCAAGCAGTTCCGCGAACTTGTAAGCGACGATCGGCGTCAGGCTGGACGGTTTGACGACGACCGTGTTGCCTGCAGCAATCGCGGCTGTCGTCATGCCCGCCAATATGGCGAGCGGGAAATTCCATGGAGACAAAATAACTCCGACGCCGAGCGGAACGTATGTCAGCCGGTTGATCTCGCCCGGCGCCGATACGAGTTCCCCGGCGGCCCGCTGCTCCAGCTTCTCTACTTGCCTTGCATAGTATTCGATAAAATCAATCGCTTCGGCGGTATCCGCGTCCGCTTCCGCACGGCTCTTGCCGGCTTCGAGCAGCAGCCAGGCCGAAAATTCGTGCTTGCGCCGCCTGAGCAGCGCCGCGGCTTTGAGCAGCGCGGCCGCTCTTGCCTCCGGCGCTACCCGCGACCATGACGCAAAAGCATCCGCGGCCGCGCGGATCGCCCGGTCGGCCAACGGCTCATCCGCCTGCGCGGCCAAACCGACCGTTTCCCGCCGGTCGGAAGGGTTGATCGAGCGGATTTGCCGCTGCGTCGCGATCCGCTCGCCGCCGATAATGAGCGGGACCTCGAGCCCCAGCTCCCCGCTCACTTGATCCAAAGCAAGCTGAAACGCCTGCTCGCTGGAGCTTTCCTGAAAATTCGTCAATGGCTCCGGACGATATGGAATCATTGCCGCACCGCCTCCTCCTAATTCGCATTCAACACTTGCGCGACGCGTTCGACGCCCCAATCGATTTCATCCTGCGTAATGATGAGCGGCGGCGCCAGCCGCAGCGTATTTACGTGCGTATCCTTGGTCAAGATGCCGGCGTCAAGCAGCTTTTCGCAATAGGGCCGCGCTTCCTCGGATAATTCGATCCCGATAAAAAGCCCTTTGCCGCGTATTTCGCGGATGCGCGAATGCGCCAGCTTTTTGTGCAGCTGCTCCTGCAAATAATCGCCCAATTGCAGCGATCTTTCGGGCAGCTTCTCGTCAATGATAACGTTCATCGCGGCGATGGACACCGCGCAAGCGAGCGGATTGCCGCCGAAAGTGGAACCGTGCGAGCCCGGATCGAGCACATCGAGAACGGCCGCATCTCCGCATACCGCGGAAATCGGCAATACCCCTCCGCCCAGCGCTTTTCCGAACATATACATGTCCGGCTGCACATTTTCCCACTCGCAGGCGAACAGTTTGCCCGTCCGGCCGAATCCGGTTTGGATTTCGTCCGCCAGCAGCAGCACATTGTGCTGCCTGCACAGCTCCGCCGCCTGCCGCAAATAACCTGCCGGCGGTATGCGAATACCCGCTTCGCCCTGAATCGGCTCAACCAAAAAAGCGGCCGTATTCGGGGTAATTGCCCCGGCCAGCGCAGCTGCATCTCCGTAAGGAACGACGCGGAAACCCGGTGTAAAAGGACCGAAACCCCGCATATACTCGGCCGTCGTGGAAAAAGAAGTCACAGATAGCGTACGCCCGTGAAAATTGCCCTCGCACACGATTATTTCCGCCTGGTCGAGCGGTACTCCCTTGACGTCGTAGGCCCATCTGCGGGCGATTTTCACCGCGGTTTCGACAGCTTCCGCGCCCGTGTTCATCGGAAGTACCCGCTCTTTGCCAGACAAAGAAGCCAAATGTTCGAGCCAATCTGCCAGCACCTCGCTATGGAATGCTCTGGAAGTAAGGGTTAACTTGTCGGCTTGATCCTTCAGCGCCTGTATGACCGCCGGATGGCGGTGGCCTTGATTGTGAGCCGAATAGGCGCTCAGCATATCCAAATATTTGCGGCCGGTTACATCCTCCACCCACACGCCAAAAGCCGATGCGACGGCAATGGGAAGAGGCCGATAATTACGCGCGCCAAAGCGCTCTGACAAACTGATGACTTCGTCGGTACGCTTCATCATAGATCACCCCGCTGATATATAGTACGATTGCAGGCGGTGATCTATGTTACGTTCGAGGCAAAAGCACGAAAAAGATCGCCCGCCGGACGCAGACTTCCCTTCAACTCCCATTACCCAAACCGCGCTTCCCGTTGTACCATGAATATGGGTGAGGATACTATGTTCATTTCTCCGATGTTGGTTGAAACCGCTGTTCATCGTGAACCGCTGGGCAGTAATTACCATATTGCGGAAGCGATGCTGGACGGGATTCGCTGCATCGTTTCGCGCGTCGACGGACTCCGGGCTTACACGAAGACAGGCATCAATATTACGCATAAGTTCCCCGAACTACATAATTGCCCGATTCCCGAGGGAACTGTGCTTGATGGCGAGCTGATTATGAAAGACCATCAAGGCAAGCCTGACTACGAAGCGATGTCGGCCCGGCTCTTATCGCGAAAAGACCGCACTCCGGCTATCTTTTACGCGTTCGATGTGCTCCGGTACAACGGAGTCGACGTCACTCCGCTTTCTTTGCTGAAGCGCAAGGAGCTGTTGGAAAAGTCTTTTACCGACAACGAAGCTTATAAAAAAGTTCAATATCACGAAGGGAATGCGGCGGAATACTTCGAGCAAATTAAAAACAGCGGCCTTGAAGGCATCGTCATCAAATCGAAAAGAACGAAATATACGGCAGGCAAACGATCGAAAGCGTGGCAAAAGGTCATTAACTGGACGTATGCCGACGTCTATATTACGGGGGTCCGCAAAGGGGAATTTGCTTTGCAGGCATCCATAGACACTGCCTCCGGCTATCCGACGCCCGTCGGCTTGATCGAGACCGGACTCGCTCCGGAACAAAAGAAGGCGCTCGACAGTTTGAAAAAGCGGTTCGCTTACAAAGAGGATCAGCATTTCGCTTATATGGAACCGGTCCTGATGGCCAGCATCAAAACGCGCGGCTGGACGAGGAGCGGCAAATTGCGGTCCCCGGAATTTATCGGATTCGTCCGTTAGAACACGGGACTGATGCCGCGCGCTTCCGCTGCAAATACAAAAAAAGACTGAAATCACCTCGGACGGTGATTCAGTCTTTTTTGTATTGCTTTCAGACGTCTAGCGTCTGAAGCTCGATAATTGCTGTTCGGCGATTTGAACAAGCCGGCGGGTAATGTGTCCGCCGATTGCGCCAGTATCGCGCGAAGCCATGTATCCATAGTACCCGTCTTGAGGAATTTGGATACCCAGCTCTTGTGCGACTTCATACTTCAGTTGTTCCAATGCCGCTTTTGCTTGTTGAACGACCAGTGTGTTGCTGTTGCTCGCCATTAAATATCACTCCTTCTAGGTGAATAACTTTAATGTGCCGAGCAAATGGAATCTTTATGCATGAGCAGATCAATTTTAATGCGCAACCTGATTGTAGGTCATGATCCAGATCGAACCGGCAACGACCGTTAACAGAATGATGACGCCGAACAGGAGCGCCATTATATTCCAGCGCGCATTCTCGCCTTCTTTAATGTGCATAAAGAAGTACAGCTGAACCACGAACTGAAGCACGCCCATCGCCATAATAAGCGCCACGGTGGCGGATTTGGAAAGCATGTGATTCATCACGACGACGAGCGGAATGATGGTCAACACGATGGAAAGAATAAAACCTGTAGTATACGATTTTATGGACCCATGGGATGCATGATGATCGTGCGAACCTGCTTTTTGACTCATCCTACATCACCCCCATCAAGTAAACGACCGTGAATACGAAAATCCACACGACGTCGAGAAAGTGCCAGTACAAGCTGATAACTTCGACCTTACGCTTGGTGACAGACGTAATGCCTCTTTTGCTCAATTGAATCATCAACCCGATCATCCAGATCAAACCGACCGAAACGTGAAGACCGTGCGTACCGACGAGTACGAAAAAGCCCGATAAAAATGCGCTCGTCTTGATCGTAGCGCCCTCGCCCACCATTTTCACGAACTCGGTAAGCTCCAGCCCGATAAACGAAGCCCCTAGCAGCACAGTTACGGCAAGCCAGCCGATCAACTGCTTGGTGTTGCCTTTATGCATCGCCAGAACGGCGAGGCCGCTCGTGAAGCTGCTTGTAAGCAGGATGAACGTTTCGGCGATAACGCCCGGCATTTCGAACAGCTCTTTGGCTGTCGGTCCGCCGTTGGTGTTAGCGTGCAAAACTACGTACGTTGCAAATAAAGATCCGAACAAAATACAGTCCGTAATCAGAAAGATCCAGAATCCGAACGTCTTCAGCGATTCATGATCGTGATGCTCGTGGTCATGACCGTGACCGTGTGCGGAATGCGCAGCTGTCTGTGCCATTAAACGTTCGCTCCTTTCAACGCGGCTTCCGTACGTTTTACTTCGTCAGCCGGAATGTAATAATCGGTGTCATAAGAGAACGAGCGCGCTATCATACAAATGGCAATGCCGATCAAGGCCGGAATGGACAGCCACATCCAATCCCATACGAAACCGAAGCCGGCAAAAAACCAAAGCGCCGATTTGATAAAAGGAATGCCCGAATTTTTCGGCATATGAATCGGTTCGTAATGCGCGGCCACAGTGCGCTTTATAGTGCCGCCAGCTTTTTGCTTGCGTTCCCACCAATCGTCCACGTGCTGAACTTGCGGCAGCTCTGCAAAGTTATAGAGAGGCGCAGGCGAAGGAATCGACCATTCCAGCGTCCGTCCGTCCCAAGGATCGCCTGTCGTGTCGCGTTCCTGGAATTTGATACTGTGCGCGATTTGCCATACTTGGAACAGGAAGCCCATCCCCATCAGGAAGCCGCCGACGGTCGAAACCAGATTCAGCGGTCCCCAGCCCATATCGAAATCGTACGTATACGTACGGCGTGTCATGCCGTCCAAACCTAAGAAGTACTGCGGCATAAAACAAACATAGAAGCCGATATTCCACAGCCAGACCGCCCATTTGCCAAGGCGCTCGTTAAGCTTGAAGCCGAACATTTTAGGCCACCAGTAAGACAGCCCTGCAAAATAACCGAAAGCTACGCCGCCGATAAGAACCTGGTGAAAGTGAGCGATCAGAAAGTAGCTGTTGTGGAACTGGAAGTCTGCGGGAGCTACGGACAGCAGCACCCCGGTCATCCCACCGATCACGAAACATGGAATAAATGAAATCGTCCACATCATCGGCGTTGTAAAGCGAATGCGGCCGCGGAACATCGTAAACAGCCAGTTGAATACTTTGACCCCGGTCGGTATGGCGATCGCCATCGTCGTTATGGCGAAGAAGGCATTGACATCTGCGCCCGAGCCCATCGTAAAGAAGTGATGCGCCCAAGTAAAGAAGGAAAGCAAGCTGATCACCAACATCGCGAAAACCATGGACAAATATCCGAACAGCTTTTTCTTGGCGAAAGTCGCCACGACATCGGAGAATATACCGAAAGCCGGCAAGACGACGATATAAACTTCGGGGTGTCCCCACATCCAGATCAAGTTGATATACATCATCGGGTTGCCCCCGCCGTCCAGCGTAAAGAAATGCGCGCCAAGGAAGCGGTCTAGGAACAACAGCGCAAGCGTCACCGTCAAAATCGGGAAGGCGAAGATGATCGTGATACAGCTTGAAAACACAGACCAGGTAAACATCGGCATTTTCATAAGGCCCATGCCCGGCGCACGCATTTTGATGATGGTAACGATAAAGTTGATCCCCGTCGCCAAACTGCCGATACCGGAAATCTGGATGCCCCAGATGTAGAAGTTCTCCCCTACGCCGGGACTGTGCGACATTTCGGACAACGGCGGATAAGACAGCCATCCGGCATCCGGCGAACCGCCGATGACGAACGATACATTGAAGAGCATGGCGCCCCAGAAAAACATCCAGAAGCTCAGCGAGTTCAGGAACGGATAAGCAACGTCGCGCGCGCCGATTTGCAGCGGCACTACGATGTTGAACAAACCGAACATGAGCGGCATGGCCATGAACAAAATCATGATGACGCCGTGCGTCGTAAAAATCTGGTTGTAGTGCTCAGCCTGGAGGAACTGATTGTTCGGCATTGCCAATTGGAGACGCATCAGCAGGGCGTCGACGCCGCCGCGGAACAGCATCATAATCGAGCAGATCACGTACATGATCCCGATTTTTTTATGATCGACGCTCGTCAGCCATTCTTTCCATAGCCAGACCCATTTTTTGAAATACGTGAGCACGAAGACGATGGCCACCATCGCCAGCGCGATGCTGACCTGCGCCCCGAGAATCATGGGGTCGCCGGTCACGAAAAACGTTGAGGCAAACTGTTTGATATTATCCAGCATGTGCAGACTTCCTTTCGTTTAAGTCAACTTTAATGACCCGTATGGCCCTTATGTTCGGATTGATCGTTGTGCATCTCGTAATCAGCCTTTTGAGGCTTTTTCACTTCGTCGACAACTTTATCCTTCGCTGCATTGGAAGCCTCCGAACCCCCGTGCATGCTGTGTCCACCCTCACCGTTAGGCGTATATTTCGTTACGATGTACTGGAACAAACCGTCGGGGAACGAAGAGAAGAATTGCTGCGTCGATTTTGCCGGCTTGGCCAGCGCCTCGTATTGTTCCTTCGAAAGACCCGGGTTCGTTTTCTTGACTTCCGCCACCCAAGTGTCGAAATCCTGCTGGGAGGTTGCATTCACATCGAAAGTCATATCCGCAAAATGCTCGCCGCTGAAGTTGGCCCCTGTGCCGAAATAATGGCCGGGCTCGTCAGCCTGCAGGTACAGCGTCATCGCCATGCCTGACATCGTATAGATTTGTCCGCCCAACTGCGGAATCCAGAACGAGTTCATGGGTGCATCGGAAGTAAGCTCGAATTTGACCGGCGTTCCTTCCGGAATTTGCAAGTAATTGACTGTCGCGATGCCTTGCTCCGGATACATGAACAGCCATTTCCAGTCTAACGAAGTCACCTGAACCGTAATCGGCTTTTTGGCGGATGCTAACGGTTTAGACGGCTCAAGCGCATGCGTGTATTTGACAGTGACTACGCCCAACGCCAAAATAATGACGATCGGAATGGACCACCATATCGTCTCCAGCGCAGTACTATGCGACCAGTTCGGTTGGTATGCGGCTTTGTTCCCCTCTTTGTCGCGGTACCGCCACACGATCCATGCCGTCAACACGAGCACCGGCACCAATATGATGGCGCAGAGCAAGGTCGAGATATAGATCAAATCTCTTTGGTTCGCGCCGACCGGCCCTTTCGGATCCAGCACCATCGCTTGACTGCTGCAGCCTGTCAGCAAGACAATCATCAATATGATTGCAAGCGGCAATGCTGTCCTTATCCATTTTTTCGTTTTTTCCATTCGTGATCCTCCCTATCCGCATGTCCGAAAGCAATGAAATAATATGCCCTTTCTTCACTTTTACTATTCCAAAGATATCAAATTACAACATAAAGTACATCCTACTTAACAAATACGTCAAAGGATAGACGTTTTAATGTAAAACAAATGTCACAAAACGTTCGTTGACTTTATTAAAGTGCTTATGAATTTTAAACGGCCTCTTCAGACTTCATATAAACTTAGGATTTGTTGAATTATTGAGGAGTATTACAATGTAGACCGGGGAGGTCAAGAACAACGACGATTTGCGGAGTTGGAGTGAACCACGCCTCTCCTGCACGGTTGCGGAGCTGGAGTGGACCACGCCCTCTCCTGCACGGTCGCGAAACTGGAGTGGGCCGCGCCTCTCCTGTTCGGTTGCGGAGCTGGAGTGGACCACGCCCTCTCCTGCACGGTCGCGAAACTGGAGTGGGCCGCGCCTCTCCTGCACGGTTGCGAAACTGAAGTGGGTGGGACAAGGTGGCCCAGCAGGTGAAAACCTGCAAAAGTGCAGGTTTTCTCTGTGGAATTGGTCTATTTTGATGAAAAACCTGCGATTGTGCAGGAATTTCCTCTGAAAGTGAAGCTGCGTCCATGATCGCGGCGAAAAGCCTGCACAATTGCAGGAATTCTTCGAGGCAAGCGTCTCAAGGGTATAAATTCATGTACTTTTGCAGGTTTTCTTCATGCAACCAGGCAGTTTGTGGCCATCGACAGTGACCCGGGGTTTCTCAACAGCCTGGATTAATATAGTTTTTTCTGCGAAAAGAGGTGGTCGGAGTATCAATAAGTAAAAAGATGTATGTTTGCAGGCTTTCCCTGCCCGGCCAGCCAGATCGTATTAACGGTTCGGGCTTGTGAGGGTTCTCAACAGCCTGACTATTGCAGGTTGCCTGCACGCCAGTACCTAGGTTTTGCAACCAAGAGTTCAACCGGTGCATTGCTTTTGCCGGGGTACTAATTGGGAGCGCAGCCGCCCTTTCCCAATCAAGCTCTCTTCCGGCGCATTTGTTGCGCCACACGACGGGGGACCGCCCCTGCTGCCGCGCCTTGACCGCCTGTCGACCGATTGCTTGTCTTTCACCGAGCACCGGGTCGTTCCCCTTTCTCAACAGCCCGACCGAATTGATGAACAATCAATTCGGTACCGTTTCAACCAATACGCTAATTGGATAATTCGTTCCTCCATCGCCATCGTCCGACACAAACGAGATTTTATAATCTCTTTGATTCTGCGGACTAAACGTTTTTTCCAACAAGAAGTTGTTCTCTTTGCCGGTGTGGTCTTCGCTTACAACCTGGCTATTAAAGTATATTTTGAATTGTATACCTTTTTTGTTTTATCTGAGAACGAGTAACGGATTTGCTATGATCATGATTTGAACAATTAAATTCATAATGAGTCTCGCCCTTATATTTACCGCGCGCAGAAACTATCATCACTTTCTTTCGCACAGCTTCCTCCCAAAATGTGGAATCGAATCAAAGAGAAAGTACCACCTGCACGAAAATGTGTCAATTTAATGATATAAAAACGGAAAAGGCCCTTTAAGTTTTCACCTAAAGGGCTTTAAATATGCCGGAAACTTGACTTTGATTCCGTCTCATTCCGATTGGGAAGTTTTTTGCGAATGAACCAAATGAATAGCCGTACGAATCACATAAACAAATACGCTGCCGACCATGAACCCGATGCCGACCATCAGTGGGGTGTTGAAATCATTGAATTGATTGAGACTGAAAAGGCTAAGCAGTACCCCGATGCCAAGCAGTACCCAAGAGGCTACGGTCATCAATCTCACCAGGCGCGCTACGTCTTTATCCATACTTTCAGTTACTGTTCTTGTCGTCATTATAATCACTCCAAACGAGAAATGTAAGTGCTTTATATTTATAGTATACCACAACTTTTTGATTTTGTTCATTATTTATTCACAGTTTCATCAAAAAATAGACAAGTTTTTTATTGGAAATTCACAAAACGTAAAAAATATAGCTATATATTGAACGAACGGTCGCCCAGCTATCGAGACTGGGTTAGAAAATAAGCAAAAAAGAGCCGTCCTTGAGTCATAGCGATTCAAAGAAGGCTCTTCTATTCAATTCGTATGTATGTCCTCGCAAACGGCTTCCGGCTATTTTAGCAATGTAAACGAACCGATGAGCGGAAGCGGCTTGACCTGCCCCTGCGCTGCGGCCACAATTCCCAATATCGCCAGAGCGACAACGATCAAATTGGCGATTGGCAGCAAGAACCAGCCAATGATCGGGATAAAACCCAGCACAATGTTCGATGCGGCAGCGGCCAGAAATAAAGTCAGCCCCTGATTGGCATGATACATCGCAAACCGCGATTCTTTGGCGGCCAGCAGCGGTATGAAAAACAAAATGTAGGCCACAATCGCCATGCCTTTGTTATTTTGAATGTCCGATGATTCGTACATGCGCAGCACCTCTTCGATTCATATTTATTACTTCTATTATATTCGAAACCGCCCGGCTATTCTGTATGTTTTCTCATAAATTAAATATTTTAATTTTGTACAAATTTGTCCGTACCGGGATCACTCCTACAAGTCGTTTACCCGACATCCTCCGAGCGTGTCCGAAATCTCGCATTAAAGCTTATAGCCAAGCAGCCAGTCGAGCTGGCGCATCTGCACGCGGGCGGGCATCGTCCGCAGCAGCAAATTGCGCATGTACAGCGCAGCCCGGTTTTCCAGCTGCACGAGCCGCCCCATTCGGCGCGACTGCCGAACGACCCGGGCCGTTCGCGGAATGCGCAGCCTTTCATAGGCGATGAGCGCCCGCGCGGCGTCCTTATGTTCCGCCTGCAGGCACTGCGCCAGCACCCAGGCGTCCTCCATCGCCTGCGCGCCGCCCTGCCCCAAATTGGGCAGCATCGGATGCGCGGCGTCCCCAAGCAAAGTTGCGCGGCCGCGGCTCCACCGATTCAATGGCTTGCGGTCAAAAATATCGTGCGCGAGGATGGCCGTCTCGTCCGTCGCCGCTATGACCGCTTCAATCGGACCGTACCATCCTATCATATGCTGCAGGACGGCGTCTCTTCGCTCACCGGAGGGCACGCGGCTGCCCGGCGCCGAATTAATCGCGGCGAACCAAAAAATGCGGCCGTCGCCCAAATGAGAATACCCGAACCGCTTGCCCCGGCCCCAAGCTTCAAAACCGCCGCCTCGCTCCATCTCGTACCGCGGGTCGCCGAAAGCGGCAATGCCTCTAAACGCGGTGTATCCCGAATATCGAAGATCGGATGCGCCGAAGAGCTGCTGTCTGACGGAAGAATACAGCCCGTCTGCCCCTATGAGCACATCCCCGGTTTCTTCACTCCCATCCGCGAACCGGACTGTCACATAATCCGCTCCCTGCCCGAGCGCGACAAGCTTTTTGTTCGCCCATACCACACCTTCCCGCACCGCCTGCTGATACAAAATGGACTGAAGCCGCGCCCGGTGAATGAGATAGCTGTACGTTCCGTACGCTTCAGCTTGCTTCGACACGGGCAGCTCCGTCAAAAGCTTGCCGTCCCATGTCCGGATCTCGGCCTTCCCGACCTTCGCCCCCTCCGATCGAACCTGCCCGTCCAGGCCGAGCTTTTGCAAAACGTTCATCGCGTTCGCGCCCAAAACAATCCCCGCGCCCATTTCGGACAAAGCTTCCTGCCGGTCAAAAACCGCCGCCGCAAAGCCTGCTCTCCGCAAACAGATAGCTGCGCACAGGCCGCCGATCCCCGATCCGATAATGACCGCTTTCCTTAACGCTTTCCCTTCATTCCCCATGATGCTCCTCCTAAACGGCTGCACGGCTTGCATATCGAGTGTACTGTTTACACTGTAGCATAGTGCCGCCATGACAAAAACCCCCTGGCCCGCGCGGGTGGCGTTCAGGAGGTTCAACGGTCAACTCTCGTTCAAGGTATGCGACCACTGCACTGTTCTTATTTGGATGCGGACGCGAGTTCCTGTTTTACTTCTATAATTTCGAGGTTGGAAAAAGAACGGCTCCACTTCATCAACTTCTCGGCTGCTTCTAACTTGGATATCGGTGAGCACAGAGGTTTACCTTTATAGCAAACAATGTACAGCATAATCGATCACCCTATTCTTTGTGTTATCTTCAGCCGCCGATTGCGACTGATACATAATGTATCATAAATCATTTCGCTCGCAATTGCAACAAAAAAAGAGGTTTCCAGTCATAAAACGATAGCGGGCCGCATTTTGTTGCAGGACTTTATAACTAGACGAATTTAGTCGCCGGCTCCTACTATTTTCGCATCATTTTTCTAATTATTCTGAATATATTTAACCATAGACTTTTTGTAAGGGCTTCCATACTATATAGGTAATAGTTTTTCGAAGGGTGATGATAAAATGAACGATTATCCGAACACAGCTTGGGGTTTAATTAACGGTCTCATGATCAGTTCATTTTTATGGCTTGCCTTGTTTACACTCAGCTGGTTTTTCTACTTTATATAAATAAAGCGTTTTACCGCATTGCTTCCAGCACCTTATCGGATACACTCCAATCATGAGAAAGGGCTGCCCTCGCCGGCAGCCCTGATTGCTTTTATTCAATGCCCAATTCCTTGAGCTTCTCTTTTACATCCGCTACCAGCTTCGCAGCGTCTTCCGGACGGTTGACGACATCGAATCTATCCATATCGACCGTCAGCACGTCGGAGGCTTTGTAGTAGTTCATCACCCAATCGTCATATCCGGACCACAGCAGACGGTAATAATCCACCAGCGACTGATCCTGTTCGAAGCTTCTGCCGCGCAGCCCGATCCGGTGTATGACCGTTTCGAAGGATGCCTTCAGGTAGACCATCAGATCCGGAGCTTTTTTCGGAAGCTCGGCCAATTCCATCATCATGTTGTCGGCCAAGTCTTCATAAATATCAAACTCCAACTGGCTGATCCGCCCCAGATCATGGTTAACTTTTGCAAAATACCAGTCCTCGTATATGCTTCGGTCAATTACGTTCCGGTTGTGTACAAGCGCCGCTTTGATCGCTCTGAATCGCGTATTCAAAAAATGCAGCTGCAGCAGAAACGGATACCGTTTCCGCTCGATTTCTTCCGGCGAAGATGTATAAAACAGCGGTAAAATCGGATTGTCGTCCACACTTTCGAAAAAAACGTCCGAATTCAATTCTTTTCCGAGCAAAGTGGCTACCGACGTTTTGCCCAGCCCGATCATTCCCCCAACCACAATCACTGACATTGTCCCCTTTCCCCTTTTGCCAAACTTTAATTTACCAAATGTTAATAAGAGCTTTTCAATTATAGCAAGGAGAACAGCTACTGTGAACAGTGAAAAACCGATGTTGGAATTTCGTCACTCATTGTGTAATAAAAATTAACTTTTTCATCACACTAACCTGACTCCTACACATATATTATAGCAACCACATATGCCGGGAGGAGAATCGCCATGGGAAACAAACCTCGCAAAGTCGCGATTGTCGGAACAGGCTATGTAGGCTCAAGCTGCGCCTACTCCTTGATCCATCAATCGGTCTGCGACGAAATCATGCTGATCGGCCGCACGCCTGACCGCGCCTACGCTCAGGCGCTCGATTTGTCGCACTGCATGGACTTTACCCATACGCGCACGAAAGTTTATACCGGCGCCTATGAGCAGTGCGCGGACAGCGATATTATCGTGCTGTGCGCCGGCTCCAATCCCCCGAACAGCCGCAACCGTCTGGATCATCTGGATACGGCGGCCGAAATTCACGAGCCCATGATTCGCCAAATTATGGCAAGCGGGTTTAACGGCATTTTTGTCGCGGCTTCCAATCCGGTAGATCTCGTGACCTACTTGGTGTGGAAGCTGTCGGGGCTCCCGCGCAGCCGGGTGCTCGGCACAGGGACTTCCATCGATTCGGCACGTCTGAAAACGCTGCTGTCGGAGTATTTGCCCGTCGACCCCCGCAGCGTTCACGGCTATGTGCTCGGCGAGCACGGCGAGTCCCAATTTCCCTGCTGGTCGCACGTCACCGTCGGCGGCAAACCGATTCTGGACATTATCGCCCAGCATCCCGGCCGGTTCGGGCATATGGATTTGGAAGAGATCGCCCTGCGGACGAAAAATGCCGGCTGGGAAATCTTCAACCGCAAAGGCTCGACGCACTACGGCATCGGCAGCGCCATCGCCTATATCGTCCGGTCCGTATTTAATGACGATCATAAAATCATTGCCGTCTCCGCCATTCTCGATGGCGAGTACGGGCAGTCGGGCGTA
Organism: Paenibacillus sp. sgz302190; assembly: GCF_059820445.1. Classification (NCBI taxonomy): domain Bacteria; kingdom Bacillati; phylum Bacillota; class Bacilli; order Caryophanales; family Paenibacillaceae; genus Paenibacillus; species Paenibacillus sp. sgz302190. Next base: position 62,074 of record NZ_JBZYAO010000001.1, on the reverse strand, counting down.
TGCGCAGGCGTGCCGGCCATCGTCACCCGGCAAGGAATCAAGGAAATTTTGGAGCTAAACCTGTCGGCAAAAGAAAAAGAGCAGTTCGATTACTCCTGCTCCATCATTCGTCAACATATCGGACAGCTGGCAGCTCCGTAAAACGGGCAGCTTACCGTTCATCCTCTTCCCGGGTTATTCGCTCGATCACCTCATGAAGATCGTCGGGCTTCAGCTGCCTTTACCTGAATATGATCAAGCTTGATGCGCATTTCGAGAATGGGCTTTTGTTCGACCCAATAAGACGCCGCTTCCATGACCTGGACGGGCGTCCATTTTTCCTGAAGCTCCCTTTTTTCGCCGGCGGCCCAAAGCTCAATGTCTCGCTCCTCGCGCTCCTCGGGCAAATGCTCGTACTGGCTCTCCAACTGCTGCCGAACAAGCCCCATCACTTGAACATGCAAAATTTCCGGCATCGATTGCTCATATTCTACATATTTTAGGAAATCCTCAAAATAGCGGGCGTGCGAAGCCTGGTGAATTTTCAGCTCCGCCTCCTCCAGCATCCCTTCCTCCGGCATGAACGGATACTGAATGGACTTCATGTTTTTGGCGTTAATCGCCATTTCGACTTGATTCAGCAAACTTTTCTCGTCTGTAATCCGGGCGATACGAAAAATGAGATGAACAGGATAGTAAATTTCATGCTGCCGCTCCTTACCGATTCGTAGATGACACGTCCGCTTAACCATAGGCACAACTATGATTGTACTTCACCTGAGCGGGTTGTAAAGATATTTTTCGTTTGCGCGTGATGATTGCCTTTCTCGCACTGTCTTACAAAATGAGCCTTTCTTCTAAAATAAACGACAGAGGTGCGTTAGATGATTTACGGAACTAAGCTGATCGATACAGATACCGAACTATTCGCCGCCGCGCTGACTCAGACGCCTATCCTGGTCTGGTCCATGGATCACTTGGGCGTATTTTACCAGGTGGATTCAGGAATTATTGTGAAGTATACGCCCGACGAAGTCCGGGTGCGCAGTTACGGAAACGAGCAGCGGACGATCCGGTATTCGCGGGAAACGAATGAATTCAGCATCAAACCATGAGATAAACCTTTACCTTGAAGAAATTAAACATTTCGATTCGACAAGGAGAAAACCGCCGTTCTGCCTCCTTTGCGGAAGTGAGCAGGACGGCGGTTTTCTGTTTTGGCGGCGCCCGCCGGATTTCTAGGCAAGCTCCAGCGGCCCGCTGTCGTCGAGCCGTGTCGGCAAAATGACGTCGATGGTCGTACCTTTGCCGATCGTGCTGCGCACATGCATCGTGCCTTTGTGGGCTTCTACGATTTTGAAGCACATCATCAGCCCGAGCCCGGTGCCTTTTTCCTTCGTCGTATAAAAAGGCTCTCCCAGCTTTTTGAGCCGTTCCTCCGGGATGCCGCAGCCGTTGTCCTGCGTGCGCACCCGAATGTGGCCGGGGTCCGGCATAGACACGTTGATGCGGATCAAGCCTTCCTTGGGGATCGCTTCGATCGCATTTTTCACCAAATTAATAAAAAGCTGCTTCAAATGCATCTCCGAGCAAACGATTTCCGTTAATTCGGATTCAAATTCCAGCACGAGCTGCACGCTGCGCAGCACCGCCTGCGTGTCCAGCAGCGCCTGGACCCTGAGCAATATTTCCTTTAAATCGCCTCTTTTGTATTGAATCGCTTCCGGCTTGGCAATGACGAGAAATTCGCTGACGATGAAATTGATGCGGTCAAGCTCCGACAGCATAATGTCGAAATAGTGCTGCTTTCCTTTCATATCGCTTTGCAGCAGCTGCAAAAACCCCCGCAAGGAAGTAAGCGGGTTGCGGATTTCATGCGCCAGACCGGCGGCCAGCTGGCCCGCGACAGAGAGCTTGTCGGACTTGCGCAGCAGCTCCTCCGTTCTTTTCCGCTCCGTGATGTCCCTCGTGATGCCGGCGAATCCGATAATATCGCCCCGCTCGTTTTTGATCGGCGTTTTCGTCACACTTACATGGACGAGTTGGCCGTCTTTGCGCTGGCGCACCGTCTCCAAGCCGGAAATTTGCTTGCCCGCTTGCAGCGCTTCAAATATTTCCTGGCGCTGCTCTTCCAGAAATTCCGGATAAATCGGCAGCCTGTTCCCTTTGAGCTCTTCCAGCCGCCAACCGAACACATGCTCGTATGCCGCATTTACAGACATCACTTTGGCTCTCGGGTCCAGCACGCAGATGGCGTCCGTCGTATTATTGATGAACGATTCCAGCAGCTCTTTCGTCTCCCGGAGCTCCGTCTCCATCAGCTTGCGCTCGGTAATATCTACGCAGGAGCCGATGACCTCGATCACTTTGCCGTTTTCCAAAATAGGCCGCAAGGAGCTCAAATACGTGATGCCGCGAAAAGTCGCCTCGTAAATGACGTTTTCCTCGCCGTTCCACGCTCTGCGGTAATAAGTTTCCAAATTTTTGGCCATGTAGGCCGGCCATATTTCATACAAGCCGTTGCCGATAATATGCGACGGTTTGTATCCTAACCGGTACAGCAGCTCGCCGTCGCACAGCGTATGGATAAACCGGCCTTTCATTTGCCGGAACTTCATCGTCATGCCCTGCTGTCTGCGGACCGTCTCGTGCAAATCCTGCTGGGCGATGCGCAGCGACTCCCGGTCTTTATTGTGTTGGGTAATGTCCCTGGCGATAATGTACATGCCTTCGATCACATCGTTGACGATAATCGGCACATTTTTCAAGCCGAGCACGATCGTTTCGCCGGTTTTATGCTTGACGGACAGCATGTAATTATCGGATTCCTGAAAAAGCAGGCTGTGAGCGAAAATGTTCTCCTTCTCTTTGCCGCCAAAAAAACGGCTGATCGGCTGACCGGCCATCTCAATCTCCAGGTAGCCCATAATGCGTTCCATCGCAGGATTTACGTTCTTGATGATGCCGGATAAATCGCACGTCAGAATGCCGGCCGGATTGTGCTCGATCAGCGACTTGTAGCGCTGCTCGCTTTCGGCCAGCTTTCTTTCCATCTCCGACCTGCGCGTAATATCGCGGATTTGCGTAACAAAATAGAGCGGATTGCCGATCAAGTCCCGAACTAGCGATATGCTGCACTCCACCCAAAGGATGCTTCCCGATTTATGCTTAAGTCTTTTGTCGATTTGGTATGAAGTAAACTGCCCTTGAAGCAATTGTTCCATTAACGCCTTGTGATGGCTCATATCTTCCGGCAAAAAAATGGCGTGAACATCGGTGCAAAGAAGTTCTTGTCGCGAATATCCTGTAATAGAGCTGAAACAATTATTGATTTTGATCCAGAGGCCGTTGACTGATATCAAGGCCATGCCGATCGCCGCATACTCGAAGGCCGCGCCAAAAGACGGCTCGTTGCCTCTCAGCAGCTCCTGCACATTGTCCGGATCCACGCCTTTTCCCATTTCCAGCGGCTTATTAATCATTTTCGTTCTATCTCCTATCCCTTACAAGCGTTCAAAGCTCACGTTGTTCGCTTGTTTGAATTCGACGACTAGAAATATTTTCCTGCCCAAGTTGCATGCCGTGCTGAAATTATGCTCAAAATGTGCCCAAACCAATAGTCTGTATGCTAGAATGAATCGAGTATCAAGCATGCGAGTGGAGGTATGTGCTATGCCCAATATTTGGGCTCATCTTATATTCGGCCAGGAATTGATGAAACGGCTTGGGCACAGCCATATTTTGAACGATAAACAGGCCTGTCGCACGTTCTCCCTCGGCTGCCAGGGGCCCGATTTTTTGCTGTATCATCATTTCCTGCCCTGGCAAAAAGATAAGCGGCTTCAGCGGCTCGGGAGCGCGATGCACCGGCGGGAATGCGGGCCCTTTTTGCTGGATTTGCTGGGCCGGATGCAGGGCAGAGGCATATACAATCCCGCCGTCCTGTACGCTCTCGGCTTTGTCACCCATCATATTTTGGACCGCAACATGCATCCGTACATTTTTTATAAATCCGGCTTTAAAAAGTGGAATCACCAGCGCTTCGAGGTCATTATGGACACATTGGTCGTGCGGCGCATGCTTGGGCTGGAGACGTGGAAGACGCCCGTGTGGAAACAGATCGATGTCGGCCGGACGTTCCCGCTCGGCGTCGTACCGGCGCTTGCCGCCTCCGCAGAGCGGCATTATCCGGAGCTTGCCGCCGGCCTGAGCGAACAGGACTGGAACGACGCGTATCGGGATATGATTCGGGCGCAGCGGCTGTTTCACGATCCGAAAGGGATTAAACGCGTATTTACGCTCGGCCAAATCAGCCCGTTCGTATATGCCAAAAACCCGGCTCCGCTCGATTACATGAATGAAGCCGGAACGGTTTGGAACTGTCCGACTTCGCCGGACGAAACGTACACGCACAGCGCCTGGGAGCTGTGGGATCAAGCCGTGGAGGACGGCCTGAAAGTCATGCCCGCTGCGATCCGCGCGCTGCAGACAGACTCGGCCGCCGATTGGGAAGCGCTGCGCACCGTTCTCAGCAACCGATCTTACGAAACGGGCAAGCCGTGCGAAAGCGGCCTGGAAATCGTTCACGTGCAGCCGATTATCTAGGCGGCCGATCCGGTGTACGGAAGCTGTCTGCGCCCAAACAGCTCCGCCGTCAGATTTCTAGAGCTTGTCGTCCGGAGCCTGCTCCAGCCATTTCCCGATCTGCCCGATCACGGAGGCGACGCATCCGTCTGCAAAAGGCGAGAACAGCCCGGCCGCCTGCACAAGCTCCGTGAAGGAGCGGCTTCCGCCCAGCCGGCACAGCCTCAAGTAATCCTGCCACGCCGCTGCAGGCGCTTCGCCGGCCCGTTTCCAAAATTGCAGCGCGCAAATTTGCGCCAGCGTGTAATCGATGTAGTAAAACGGGCTTTTGAATATATGCGCCTGCTGATGCCAGAAGCCACCCCTTTCCAAATACGCCTGGTCGTCGTACACGCGGTGAGGCAAATATTTGAGCTCGATCTCGCGCCATACTTGCTTTCTGGCCGCAGGCGTCATGTCCGGCTGTTCGTACACGCGGTGTTGAAATTCATCGACAGCTACCCCGTACGGAATGAAGAGCAGCGCCTCGCTCAAATGCTTGAACTTGTACTTGTCCGTATCCTCCCCGAAAAACAGCTCCATCCATGGCCACACGATAAACTCCATGCTCATCGAATGAATCTCGCACGCCTCAAGCGTCGGAAAAATATACTCAGGCACCTCGAAATGTCTGCTGCAATAAGCTTGAAAAGCATGGCCGGCCTCGTGCGTCAACACGTCGATATCCCCGGACGTGCCGTTAAAGTTGGAAAAAATAAAAGGCGCTTTATATTTGCTTATAAACGTGCAGTATCCGCCGACGCGCTTCCCTTTTTTGGCGACGAGGTCGAACAAGCCGTTTTCCTGCATGAACGTGTAGAACTCATCGGTTTCCGGCGACAGTTCCGCATACATCTCGGCTCCCTGCCAGACGATCCATTCCGCATCCCCTTGCGGCAGCGGATTTCCGGACGGAAAGCTGAACTTGTCGTCGTAATAGCGGAGCGTATCGACCCCGATTCTCGCCGCCTGCCGCTCTTTCAGCTTCGTGGCCACCGGCACGATCTGCTCCAGTACCTGCTTGCGGAATGCGGCAACATCGTTCGCGTCGTAATCGGACCGGTTCAGCCGGGCATAGGCAAGCTCGACAAAGCTGCCGAAGCCCAGCTTTGCGGCAATTTGGGCGCGAACCTTGACCAATTGATCGTAAATCTCGTCGAGCCGCGCTTCATTTTCTTCAAAGAAGCCGTACCTGGCATCCGTCGCCCGCTTCCGCATCGCCCTGTCCGTCGATTGCTGGAACGGGGCCAGCTGCGCCAGATTGCGCTCTTCGCCTTCAAACATCAGCTTCGCAGAGGCGACCAGCTTGGAATATTCGCTCGCCAGCTTATTTTCGCGCACGAGATCTTCCACGATTTCCGGCGCAAACGTGCGCTGCGACAGCTCCGCAATGGTGAATAGCTGCCTGCCCCATTTCGCCTCCAGATCCGCCCGGAAAGCCGAGTTTGTAAGCGCTTCATAAAATTTTGTCACGAGCCCCTGATACTGCGGATCAACCTCATCGACGAAATCCTGCTCCGCCTTGTAAAACTCGTCCGCCGTATCAATCGTATGGCGAATATGCGCGATCTGCATCAGCGACTCCAGTTCGCCGCGCAAAGCGACGATCGATTCCATGCACGCATCCTGCTCGCCAAAATCCGCCGCGCTTGAAAACTTCTCAAGCAGGCCGTTGAACTGCAGTTCAAACGCTGCAAAATCCGGTCTTTCATACACATACTCTTGAAATTTCAACGCTGGATCACTCTTTTCTCCCTGCTCGGCAGGATTATTTAACCAATGGTATATATTCACTTTACACCAGATGAGACTCGTTTTAAATAAGCAAATAGGAGCAATCATAAAACCGAAGAGGACGGCTTCACGCAGCCGCCCCCTTGCATCATTAGCTCAAATTCGGGATTTGCCAATCGATTTCCTCACTGCCGATTTCAAGCAAGTACGCGTTCGCCTGCGAGAAAGGCCTGCTGCCGAAAAATCCCCGGTAAGCCGAGAGCGGGCTCGGATGCGGCGATCGGATGATCCGGTGCCGCTTCGCATCGATCAGGCTCATCTTGGCCTGCGCATGGCTCCCCCACAACAGAAACACGACCGGCTTCTCCCTCTCGTTCAAGCATCGGATCACCTGATCCGTGAAACGCTCCCAGCCTTTGTCCTTGTGCGAATTCGGCGTGTCGGCCCGCACGGTCAGCACCGTGTTGAGCAGCAGGACTCCCTGCTCCGCCCATTTGACCAAATAGCCGTTATCCGGGATGTGACAGCCTATATCGGTTTGCAGCTCTTTATACATGTTTTGCAGCGACGGCGGAGTCGCTATGCCGGGTTTGACGGAAAAACTGAGTCCGTGCGCCTGTCCGTGCCCATGATACGGGTCCTGGCCGAGAATCACGACTTTCGTGTCCGCGTAGCCTGTAAGATGAAGCGCGTTGAAAATATCGTGCTTGTCCGGGTAAATTCGCCGCGAGTTGTACTCGTCCACAAGAAATTTGCGCAGCTCCATATAGTAAGGCGTTTCGAATTGCTCGGCCAACAGCTCCGACCAATCGTTATTCAAGATAGCCATTCTTTATTTCCTCCACCATGTTTTTATGCCAGCGTTTCTACGGCCAGTTCCCCCGTATGCGGGTCTTTCAGCACAATCCGGCCTTCAACGGGCGCGCCGTCCGGCAGCGTCAGTTTCAGCTTGGCGGTTTTTCCTTTTTGCACCAGCGCCTGCACCTGCGTATCGGTCAAACTGCGGCCGAAGCTTTCCTTCCAGATGACGAACTTGCAGCCTTCCTTGTAACGGGAACAGCCGTAGCCTTTCCGTCCCATGAACAAAGAGCCGCCGCAGCCGGGCCGCGGGCACGCGGCCACGATCGCGGGAGCGCCGTCCGGCGGCTGGACTGCGGCCGTTTTGCGCGCAGCGGCCGGGGCTTTCGCTCCCGCAGCGGTTCCTTGCGCCGCTTCGCCGTTCTCCCGGCGGGAACCCGCCGCCTGGGAGCGGGCCGCGCCGCGCTTGCCTGCGACCGGGGTCTCCCCTTCGAAAGCCGTGCGGGACGCTCTCGCCTGCATGCGGACTTTGTCCACGATCAGGCCGGCAAACTTTTTCACGTTATGCATGAACTGCTCGTCCGAAGCCGTGCCCCGCGATATTTCGTTCAGCCTGCGCTCCCACTGTCCGGTCATTTCGGGGGAGGTCAGCAGCTCGATCCCGGCGCCGCGGATCAGCTCGACGGCTGTTCGGCCCTTTTGCGTGATGACGATTTTTTTGCCCTGCATATCGATGTAGCCGACTTTTTTCAGCCGCTCGATCGTCGCGGCGCGCGTGGCCGGAGTGCCGAGCCCCGAATCTTTCATTGCATCGCGCAGCTCCTCGTCCTCGATCTGCTTGCCGGCGCTTTCCATCGCCTTCAGCAGCGTGCCTTCGGTAAACGTTTTGGGCGGCTGCGTTTCTTTCTCCTTGACGACGGTGTCGCTGCAGATGACACCGTCCGACGGATTGACGGAGAACGGCTCATTAACTTCGATTTCTTCCTCGTCTTCCTCTTCCTTGTCCTTGCCTTTGCCGCCTCTGGGCTTGTCCTTCTTCTGATCGGCGTAAATGATTTTCCAACCCAAATGCAGCAGCTCTTTGACGGTCGTCTTGAACATTTCCTTTTCCGCTTCCGTCATCACCGTGTGCACCTTGTACTCGGCCGGCGGATAAAACTGCGAAAGAAAACGCCTGACGATCAGGTCGTACAGCTTCTGTTCGTCCGGATTCAGGCCCGACGCCTTGCGGTTCGTAGGCAGTATCGCATGGTGGTCTTCCACTTTAGCTGGATTGCAAATAAATTTGTTGTTTTTATGAACGAGATTGCGGTCGGCTCCCTGCGCCAAATCCTGGTAAGCCGTACCCTGGAGCGCGGAAAGCGCCTTATGCATTTCCGGAATGTTTTGCTCCGTCACATAGTTGGAATTCGTCCGCGGGTACGAGATCACTTTATGCTTCTCATACAGCGACTGCGCCGTGTCCAGCGTTTTTTTCGCGGAAAATCCGAACTTGCCGTTCGCATCCCGCTGCAGCAGCGTCAAATCGTACAGTTTGAAAGGATACTCCTTCGTCTCTTTGACCTCGTACGAAACGATGCGCGCAGGCTTGCCTTTTACTTTCGCCGCAAGCGCTTCGGCTTTGGCCTTGTCCGTCATGCGCTCTCCCTGCCACATGCCTTTGTAGGCCGTATCCCCTTGCGTAAAATGGCCCTCCAGCTCGAAAAACTTGAGCGACGAAAACGCCTCGATCTGCTTTTGCCGGTCATAAATCAATGCGAGCACAGGCGTCTGCACCCGGCCGACGGAAAGCAGCACATTATGCTTCGTCGTAAAAGCGCGCGAGCCGTTCATGCCAATCAGCCAGTCCGCTTCGCTCCGCGATCTGGCTGCCTTGGTCAAGTTATCGTACTCGCTGCCGTCCTTCAGCGTCGCGAACCCTTTGCGAATCGTCTCCGCCGTCAAGTCCGAAATCCACAGCCGCTTCACCGGATGCTTCAACTTCAAATGCCGCTGTATGAGCGAAAAAATATGCTGGCCTTCCCGCCCGGCGTCGCACGCGTTGACCAGAAGGTTGCATTTCCCCGCCAGTTCGGCAATGACCTTAAGCTGATCTTTGGTGCGCGGATTCGGCACGAGCTTGAACTGCTCGGGAATAATCGGCAGATGATCTATGCTCCATTTTTTATATTTCTCATCGTATTTGTCGGGCTCCGCCAGTTCGATCAAATGACCGATCGCCCAAGTAATAATGTACGTCTCGCCTTCCAAATAGGACCGTTTGTTTTGCGCTTTCGGCTCGATAGCCGAGGCGATATTGCGGCCCATGTCAGGCTTTTCGGCGATAATCAAAGTTTTCACGCGTCTACTACCTCTTGTCGATTATTGCTGTCGGTATTTCTCGTCAGCTTAACAATATTCGTCCTACGCAGTCAAAAATCCTCTTTCTATCGCCCGTCTTATATCTTTTCGTCGTAAAAATACAGCTGCGCGTCAATACCGGCCCCCAGCTCGATGATGCCGTATGAATACCGGGGTTGTCTCCGCTTGTCGGTCGGCGAACCCGGATTGAACAGCAGCATGCCGTCAATCGTTTGCCGGTAAGGAACGTGGGAATGCCCGAAAATGACGATGTCCGGCCGTTCGGCAGCAAATGCTTCCCGCGCCCGCTCCTCGGTCGTCTTGCGGTAGCCGTCGCCATGGATCAGCCCGATCCGGCGGCGGCCAAGCGTGAGCAGTTTTTTGCGCCCGAAGCGCTCGATGATGTCCATGCCGTCGTTATTCCCGGCCACAGCCTCGCAAGGAGCTATTTGCTCTACAAGATCTACGATCCGCATGCCTACCCAATCGCCGGCGTGCACGATCAGATCCACACCCTGAAGCCCCCGAACGAGTGCATTCGGCAGCTTTTCCGCACGATCCGATAAATGAGTATCCGAAATCACACCAATTCTCAAGTACTATCACTCCAATCGCTCTCTGTCCTGCCATTGTAACAGAAAACGCTTACATTTGCACGTAATCGTCCAGAAAAGGACATTCCTTCCATCTGATGTAAGCAAAACGATTCTATACTTCTTCCGCTCACTCACTCGCTGTTTGCGTGCCAGTTTGTTACAATAGAAACCATACTTCAACCGATAAAGGGGGATCGCGTGCGCCCGGCCCTGCAAACCGGAAGCACTTCCATCATATGAAAGAACCTGTGGTCATTCAAAATAAACTCAAAGAAGCGATGAGCCATCTCGAAAAACGCTTCATGGAACGCGAAGAACTGATTCGCGTGCTGCTGCTGGCCGTAATGAGCGGCGAGCACGTTCTGCTCGTCGGCCCTCCCGGCTCCGCCAAGTCGCAGCTGGCGCGGGCCGTTGCCGGACTGTTCGGCAGCGAGCCCGGCTTCGATTATTTGCTCACCAGGTTTACAACTCCCGATGAGCTGTTCGGTCCCGTTTCTTTGCAAAAGCTGAAACAGGACGAATACGTCCGGTTGACGGACGGATATTTGCCGGCGGCGCGCTTCGCTTTTCTCGACGAAATTTTCAAGGCGAACAGCGCGATTCTCAACTCCCTGCTCTCTATTCTGAACGAGCGCATCTTTTTCAACGGCCGCGGGAAGCAGCAGGTTCCGCTTCATTTTTTGATGGCGGCTTCCAATGAGCTGCCCGAAGACAACGAACAGCTTGCCGCGCTGTACGACCGCTTCCTTTTCCGCTTCGAAGTCGAGTATGTGAAGCAAATATCGAGCTTTGAGCTGATGTTCGGCGCCCCTTCCGCACCGCTGCCCGTACTGCTGTCGACGGAGTTGGTCAACCAATTGAAAGCGGCGGCGCAAGACATTATTTTGCCGGAGCCGATCATCTATATGATGTTCCAGCTGAAAACCGCCATGGAGGAAAAAGAATACGTCATATCCGACCGCCGCTGGCACAAAATCGGCCGGGTCTGGAAATGCTCCGCCGCCATCCACGGCCGCAGCTCGGTAAGCGTATGGGATACGGTGCTCACACCGCATATGCTGTGGGACTTCCCGGAGGACTTGAGCGAGCTGAAAGAGCTGTTCGATCAAGTTTTTCAGGAGATGCTGAAAAAGGAAATGGAGCAGGAACTGCCGCTCCAGACCTACAATCAATCCGTCCGCAAGTGGCTGGACAAGGAGGACGAGCTGCATTCGTTCCAATTTAAAAAGGAAGTCGGCGGTGCGCTTTCCAAAGAGGCGTCCGAACGGCTGAAAGCGGAGCTGGAGCTGTGCCGCTCCGAGCTGGAGGAAACGGCTAGAAGCTTGCGGGGCCGGCTCATCGGCTGGCAGGAAAAGGAGAAAAAGCTGGCCGAATGGATCGCTTCCCAGTCCATTTTCCTGCTGCATCCTGATCAATATGCCGTAAAGTTCACCCATCTCCGCATACAGGGCGAGCGCATCCTGCAGTCCGTTCAAGGCCTGTACCGCACCTTGTTTGACCGGGAAATTCCCGGCATTGTCTACGACTATACCCTTTAAAGAGGTACCGCCCTATGATCATACGCTGCACAAGGGTCGACAGATACGTCTTCGAAGGCTATGTCCGCTCATCGCGGGCCGCTAGCGAATGGATGCGCGAGGCTGTCCGGCAAGCCCCGTGGTTTCAACTGGAGCTGTTCGCCGATTTTTTCATGTGTTTTTATTTGGCGAAACCGGAAATCGACGGCGCGGCGGAAGACACGCCCTTTCACCGCTGGCTTGTGCTCACTTTGCGCAAGCAGTATTTTTACGTCTCGATACATCCGCGGACGATCGGCCATGTCAATGCGTCCTTCAAAACGGCGCTGAAAGCGTTGATGTGGCTGACGGAGTCTTACGAGAAAGAAGTGACGCGCAGGCAAAAGGAACAGCAGCAGCTTGCCGCCGGCATCGAGAAAAAGCAGGAGCGCAGCGGCCAGGAAGACGCCAGGGTCAGCGAGCGGCTAACGGACAAACAGATCGAGAAGCTGCGCCTTGTCGGCTATACGCTCCAGCAGGGCAAGCGCACGGTCGAGGAGAAGCAGGCTGCCGCGGATACGAAACCGCTCGTCGCCGAGGAGATCCAGGCTTTGCGCCAGCGCATCGCCGAGTTGAAGGAAGCGATGCGTACCGAGTTCATGAAGCGGGACAAGCTGAAAACCAAGCTGCGCAAGGCGGAGGACGAGCTCGCGAGCCGCGAGCGGCAAATGGAGCGGATGACCGCAAGAGATGCCGCCGCGATGAAAGAAATCGAGGACGAGCTCGGCGATTGGCTGAACCGCGCGCTCAAGGAGACGCTGTCGCAGGAAGAGGAAGACAGCTTCGATGTGCACGCGCTGATGCAGGCCAGCCAGCGGCTGGCCAACAGGCGCTGGGGCAGCGAGCTCGGCAAACTGCGGCGGCAGACGTTCGAACGCTACACGCAGTGGATCGAAAAGCTGCGGCGCAGCAAAGATTTGATCGCCTTCTTGCAGGAAGTCGGCCGGAACGTCCATCACCTGCGCGTGCAGCGCAAAAAGATGCGCTCCCCCTTCATTCCCGAAGCCTACGACGATTTGCGGCATTCCGGGGAGCTTTCCCACATGCTGCCCAGCGAAGCCAGCCTGCTCGCGGATGAAGATTTCGAGCCTTATTTTCTCGTCAAATGGATCGAAAACAAGCTCATGACTTACAACTACACTGGCGCGCTCGACGAACCGCAAAAAGGTCCCGTCATCTGCATGCTGGACACGTCGCACTCCATGCGTGGCGCCAAGCTGAAGCTCGCTCAGCTGTTCACCGCAACGTTCGCCTCCTTCGCCCTGCTGGAGGGGCGCGACTTCATGCTGCTGCTGTTCGGCGCCAAAGGCGAGCTGATCGAGCACACGCTGTACTATAAGCGCCCGGATTGGGACCGCTTCTACGCGCTGGCGCAGATGGCTTTTGGCGGAGGCACGAACTTCGACGCGCCGCTGCTGAAAGGAATGGAAGCGGTGCAGAGCAATCCGCATTTTCACGGCGCCGATTTCGTCATGGTGACGGACGGCGTAGGCCAATTGTCCCCGCCGACGCTGCAAAAGCTCGGCGCGCTCGGCCAAACCAAGCGGCTGCGCCTCCACTCCCTGATCATCGGAACCGCGCGCCAGCATCTGATGCAAAAATACGAGATTTTGGGCGTCTCGCACCAAATCCGCTTTGCAACGACCTGGGAGATGCAGGACCCGGTTAAAGACGAGCTGCTGCTTGACGTTTTTGCCAAACATTGACGGCACGGAATAAGATCGCCTTGCGGATGGATGGAAATAGTCGCCATTTAAAAAGACATCCGAATTGGCTATGCGTAGAACCGACTGGCGGGCAGCTCGCCTGCTAGATCTGGTGCATGAGCTTGGCCTTTGGGCTGAAGTATGCTCCTGTCGGGTTGCGTTGCTTCAGTAAGCCACCCCTTTCCGTTCGGGTTGCGGTGCTGAAATGGTGGGGAGCCGGATTGGCAGGGAGAAAGCCTACAAAAGTGCAGGTTTTTTCCGTAAAAATGGTCCATTTTGGCGAAAAGCCTGCGATAGTGCAGGAATTTTCGACGAAAATGAACCTGAGCCCATGTTCGCAGCGAAAAGCCTGTACATTTGCAGGAATTTGTCGTGGACAGCGCATCTATCGAACAAAAACTGTACTTCTGCAGGTTTTCTTCGCGCAACCAGGCAGAGGATGCGATCGGCTCTACCGTGTAGGTTTCTGGGCAAATTGTTGCGAACGGCTCGGGCGGGCGGGTGGCGGGCTGGAAGGTCGCTGTTTTGCCGGGTGCACCGTCATTGGACGACCCAAAAAAGACCCGCAATCTTCGCTTGGAAGCTTTGTGGGTCCTTTATTTGCCGATCATCACAGCAACTCTTTAATAACGTGCAGGGCTACGCCCGTTTCGCGGTATACTTCCAGTATTGAAGCTCCCGGGTTCGAACGAACAAACTCTTTCACTTTGCGTGTTTCCGCCATAAGCTCTTCTACGCACGTTTTACAGCGATTCTCATAGTCGGCGAGCAGCAATTGCCCGCAATCGACGCAGTTGCAAAGCGGCATTGGCTCTCCCTCCACGTTAGTCTCCCTATATCTTTCGCAAGCCGCTTCCCGAATTTGGGGGTAACTCTGGAATAAAATTCCACCGTTATCGTGATCGCACTTGCATTCTACTAGACATTATACCCCAGGTTTTGACAATGCCGCCAGTACCGATCCTGTTTACTTTTTCGTCAAAGAATCGATGTCGATAAATGGTGCCGCCCCGCCGGTAACGGAAGGTAAACGGCCGTCCCATTTTTCCAGCGCCTTCTCCTGCACTTCGATTTGCTTCAATTGCACAAGCTCCGGCGTCACTTCCTGCTTCTTGAGCTTGAGCGATTCCGCCTCCGCCTGCGCTTGCGCAACCTTTTGCTGGGCTTCGATTTGAATCCGTTTCAAGTCGTTCTCCGCTTTCAAAGCTTGCTGCTGTGCGACTTGCTTCGCTTCAATCGATTGATTGAACGCATCGGAAAATTTGAAATTGACAATATTGATGTCATTGACGAACAGATTGTATCTGCCCAAACGTTTGGTCAGCAGTTCCTGAATTTCCACAGCGACCGCATCGCGTTTGGCGATTAAATCTTCAGCCGCATATTTGGCTGTCACTTCTTTCACGATTTCCTGAATGGCCGGCGCGATGATCACCGTATCGTACGAGCCGCCGATATTGTTCATCAAGTTGTACGCCGATGCTTTATCCACCGAATAGTTGACGGCGACGTGCGTGGACACCGGCTGAAGGTCTTTCGACGATGCAGTCGTGTCGGCTTCCGCTTTGGTCACCTGGGTGTTCACTTGAATAATCGTCTGCACGAACGGCACTTTCATATGCACGCCCGGGCCCAATACGGAGTCGCTCAGCTTTCCGAATGTTTTGTACAAACCTACATTCCCGTACTGCACGGTCGAAAAGCCGTTCAACAAAATAATGAGAACGACAACGACCAGCAAAGCCGTGGTTATGATCCATTTCACATTCGCAGCCCGACTCTTCGGGTTCAGATTGGTTTCCATCGCATCTCTCCCTCTCTTTTTTAAGAACCTCAATAATTGTACGGCGGCGAGCGGGAATTTGTTTCAAAATTATGTAAAGTTTCTTGGCGGGCAGCACACTTCCATGCAGCGGATCGCTTGTTGCAGAGGAACGACCTGCTCGGTCTGCTCGACCATATCTTTCAGCCTGACTCGGGCTGCCGAAATTTCCTCCGAACCGATCAGAACGACGAATCGGATGCCCTGGGCGGATGCGGATGACAGCAGCTTTTTTAATTTGCGGTCGCCGCTTGCGACGCGGGTCCGTATGTTTGCCTGGCGCAGCTCGAACGCTGTCCGCAGAGCTTCGGCGGAAGCTTCCTCCCCTATCGGAACGACCAGCACCTGGGGCCGGGGCGTTTGATCCGCATGTTCTCCGCGACGCAGCATCTCCATAATCGCCTCCAACCCAAAGGAAAGGCCGACTGCCGGAACGCTGTCTTCCCGTCCCTCCGCCAAAAGCCCGATCATCCGGTCGTATCTCCCCCCTCCGCCCAGACTCGATGTATACACGCCCGCCGCATCGGCAATCTCGTAAACCGTACCTGTATAAAAAGACAATCCCCTCGAGAGAAACGGGTCAAAAGTGCAGCAGCCGTCCAAACCGGTTTGCTGCAAAAGCAGCTGCAAGGCCCGTGCCTCCTGCGCACCTCCCTTAGCCTCCAACTGAAAACGGTCCAGCAGATGAGCGAGTCGCAGCGGCTCCTCGCCGTTAAGGGCCAGCGTGCGGGTTATTACTGCGTCCGATAATCCTTTCGCGGCAAGCTCGGCGCCAACGCCTTCGGCACCGATTTTCGCCAATTTGTCCAGTGTAAGCATGACGGTAAGGTGCATAGCTGACGGCACGCCAAGACAGTCAAGCAGCTCGCCGAGCAATTTGCGGTTATTCCATTTGATTACAACCGGAATGCCGAGCTTCCCGAACACATCGGCCGCAAGCTGCATCAGCTCCGCCTCTCCGACCGGACCCGCGATTCCGACCGCATCGGCGTCGCATTGGATGAATTCACGCATTCGTCCGCGCTTCACGGGGCCGTCCCGGAATACTTTGCCGATCTCGTAACGTTTGAACGGAAGCTCCAGCCCGGGGTTATTGGCAACCACTTTGGCAAGCGGCAGCGTCAGGTCATATCGAAGCGCCAAATTCCGGCCGCCCTGGTCATGCAGGCGGTACATTTCTTTCAAAACCTCTTCCCCGCCCGCATACTTGGATGCCAGCAGCGCCTCTTCATTCAAAATCGGCGTTTCCATCGGCTCAAAATCGTACAATGCAAACACCGTTTCCAGCACGGACTGCACCTCTTTCCTCAGCGCCTGCTCTTTTCCCCAATAATCGTTAGTTCCTTTCACGTTTTGCATACATTTCCCATTCCCTTCTCCGTTTATTGGCGAAAATAAAAAACGCGCCGGACCTCTGGTCCCGCGCGAATCGTTATTCCGCAGGGAGGCCAACGCGAACAGCGTTAGCCCACCC
Source organism: Paenibacillus sp. sgz302190 (assembly GCF_059820445.1). Taxonomy (NCBI): domain Bacteria; kingdom Bacillati; phylum Bacillota; class Bacilli; order Caryophanales; family Paenibacillaceae; genus Paenibacillus; species Paenibacillus sp. sgz302190. The sequence goes on along the minus strand of NZ_JBZYAO010000001.1, from coordinate 45,446 downwards.
CGAAAAAGTTACAGGTGTGTGCTAACGCCTTTCAAAATAATGATGAAATTGTACGATGCAAGAACGAATCATGGCGATCGTCTCCTTCAACATAATTACAATGATTATAACGGCACGTTGTCCGCTGTGCAACTGGTTTTTTTGCCGGTTATGCCAGCAAGGATTCAATATCGGCAGCGATATCGGCAGGCTCCGTGCGGGCGCTGTACTGCTTCACGATTTGACCGCTGGCATCGACGAGGAATTTCACGAAGTTCCATTCGATATCGCCGGTCCGGTAAGGCTCCGGCGTGTTGTTCACCAAATAAGCAAACAGCGGATGAGCATGCTCGCCTTTGACGTCCACCTTGGCGAACATCGGGAATGTGACGTTATAGTTCAGCTCGCAGAAGCTTTGAATTTCTTCGTTCGTTCCCGGCTCCTGATTGGCAAACTGGTTGCAGGGAAACCCGAGAACCGTAAAACCCCGCTCTTTGTATGCTTCGTAAAGCTCTTGCAGCCCTTTATAATGCGGAGTCAGTCCGCAGGCGCTGGCCGTATTGACGATGAGCAGCACCTTGCCTTTAAACGCGGAAAGCGAAATTTCCTCACCTTTAATCGTTTGCACTTGTATATCATAGATCGACATAAATGCTCTCTCCTTTAATTTGGAATGTCCCGACTTGTCCATTATAACATTGCTTTCCAGCATTTTACCAATGCTTTCGGGCGACCTTGAAGCTAAAGTTGCCAGCCAACCTTTCATGTGATATAGTTGATTACTCTGTTTTTATTTACCAACACATTAACTCTTAGGAGGTAACTGATCTTGGACACAAAGACTCAAAGTGCCTATCAAGAAGAACTGCAGCGTCTGGAACAAACCGGCGAAGAAATCGACCGGCAGTTGGAAAGGCTGCGCGCGACCCCGGTTTATTACGGCCCTGACTTAACCGAGCAGGCGCTCGAAGGGATTCGCGATCAAAGCCGGCGCAGCTTGTCCAAAGCCGTAGAGGAGCCGTATTTCGGGCGTCTTGACTTTCAAGAAAATGCGTCAGGCAGCCCCGTTCCGCTGTACATCGGCAAAGTCGGCGTAGAAGACGATCACACCGGGCAGCTGCTTGTCATTGACTGGCGCGCGCCGGTAGCCAGCCTGTTCTACTCGTTTACAGGCGGTTTGGACGCCGCAGCCTACGATTCCCCGGACGGGCTGATCGAAGGCCTCGTCTATTTGAAACGCAACCTCGTCATCCGCAAGCAAATTTTGCAGCGGGTCGTCGATACTTATGACCGCGATCAGGATTCGCTCGCCGTAGGCGACGAGTTCCTGCTTTACAGGCTCGGCGAGAACAAGGACAATAAGCTGCGCGACATCGTGTCCACGATTCAAGCCGAGCAGGACCGCATCATTCGCGCCGCCAAGAACACGGCGCTGATCATTCAAGGAGTCGCCGGAAGCGGTAAAACGACCGTCGCGCTCCACCGCCTCGCGTTCTTGCTCTATCAATACAGAGAGCAAATCCGTGCGGAACGGATGATTATTTTCGCGCCGAACAGCATGTTTCTCGACTACATCTCCGGCGTGCTCCCCGAGCTCGGCGTCGGCAATATTCAGCAAAGCACGTTCACCGACTGGACGCTCGATATTTTGGATCAGGAAGTCAAAATGGCCGACCCTTCCCTCGCCCTGCAAACCTGGTTCGCCGTCGGCAGCAAACGGCCGGTTATCGACGATTCCGCGCCGGGGCGCTTCAAAGGCTCCACCGCCTTCCTCCGCTATTTGGACGATTGCCTGAGCCGGTTCGAGCAATCGTACGTTCCGGCTGCGGATTTCATTCCGTGGGAAGGCGCCAAGCTACCGATCGCCACGATCCGCGAATGGTTTTTCGTCGAAAACAAGCACTACCCGTTAGCCAAACGCCGTGAGCGCGTCGTCGCGCGGATTAAGCGGTGGACGGAGATGCAGCTGGAAAAAATTTGGGAAGCAAACCGCAAAAAAGATTTGAAGAAAAAATCGTCCCAGAAGCTGCGCACGTATTTGACCGGATGGCCGGAGCATACGGCATTCTCGCTGTATAAGCTGATTTTTTCGGAGACGGGCAGACCCTCAAGCCTGCCGCTTGAGCTGCTGCGGCAAATTCCCGACTCGATCGTCAGCTCCACGGTGAAGCCGTTCAAGAAAAAAGAAGTGCAGCCGGAAGATCTGGCGCCGCTGTTGTACATTCATACCCGTCTGCACGGCATCGCTTCAGACCGGATGTTCGATCATGTCGTTATCGACGAAGCGCAGGACTTCTCGCCGTTCCAGGTTGCCGTGCTGGATTCTTATACACGCAGCGGCTCCTTTACGATTTTGGGCGATCTGTCGCAAGGTATCCATGCCTATCAAGGCATCGTCGAATGGAAGGAATTTTCCAGTTTGTTCCAAGAAAACGAAACGGCTTATTTCGAGCTTGAGCGAAGCTACCGCTCTACGATGGAAATCATCCATTTTGCGAATCAGGTGCTCACCCGGGGCGTGCCCAATCCGCTGCTCGCCGTCCCTGTATTCCGCAGCGGAGACAAGGTGCGCGTGCTGCAGACCGCCCCCGCAAACCGGCTGCCTATGCTGGTAAAAGCCGTGACGAAGCTCAAACAAGGCGATGCAAACACGATCGCTGTCATCGCGCGGACGGAGAAGCAGGCTCTGGAGCTGCACGAAGCGCTGACTGCGTCAGGCATTGAGGCGAATTTGATTACGGCTGGGCAAAGGGAATACCGCGGCGGCCTTTCCGTCCTTCCGGTCTATATCGCCAAAGGACTCGAGTTCGACGCCGTCCTGCTTATGGACGCAATCACTGGTCAGTACGAAGCGAACCTGCTGGACGCCAAGCTGCTGTATGTCGGCTGTACCCGCGCCCTTCACGAGCTTTGGCTGATCGCCCCCGGCGAGCTGTCGCCGCTGATCGATATTCGGGATGAGGCCTACGTAACCGCCGATTTTCCACAATAACCAATAAGACACATAGCCCCGGTGACCGCAAACGCGGCGGCCGCACAAGCTGTGTGTCTTTTTTTCGATTTGCATTTTGTTCAAAACGAATGAAGGTATACGCGTTCCGCGAACGTCCAAACTAGTAGTGGCTAAACCAAGCGCCAAAAAACGACGAATGAAATTGGGAAGAAAGAAGGGAAGCATATGGACTACTCACTTCGAGAGGAACGGGCCAACGCCATCAGTCATGGCATAGGAGCCGCGCTCAGCATCGCCGCCTTGATTTTGCTGGTCGTTCAAGCCAGCCGCTACGGAGACGCCTGGCATATTGTAAGCTTCAGCATTTTCGGAGTCACCCTGGTGCTTCTGTATACGTGCTCCACTTTGCTGCACAGCGTCAGCGAACCGAAAATCAAAGATCTGTTCGAAATTCTGGATCATTCCGCAATTTATTTGCTCATTGCCGGAACGTACACGCCTTATCTCCTCGTTACGCTGCGCGGGACGCTCGGTTGGACGTATTTTGCCGTCATATGGAGCTTGGCACTCGTCGGCATCGTGCTCAAAATCTTTTATGTCAAACGATTCATCGTACTGTCCACGATCTGTTACATATTGATGGGCTGGCTCATCGTGTTCGCCTTCAAGCCGCTCTATGACCATTTGCCGACCGGCGGGATCGTCCTGCTTATTGCCGGCGGACTGCTGTATACGTTCGGCACAATCTTTTATGTATGGCGCGGCGTCCGCTACCACCACGCCATATGGCATACATTCGTGCTGGCAGGCAGCGCTTGCCACTTTTTCTCCATATTCCTTTATGTCGCACCGCTGTAAAGCTTTTGGCACCGCTGACCGGCCGCATGGCTCCCGTTAAGCCAGCAAATGCTGCAGTTGACCGACGGAGACGGCGTGTTCGAGCGCGGCGGCAATCAGCCCGTAGCCTTTGGCGTTCGGGTGGACGTGGTCTTCGGCCAAATGCTTGCTTTCTTTGCCGACAAAAGCATCATAAATTTGCACGACGCGGACGTCCTCCTTCGCCTGCTTGCGCAAAAACCGGTTAAACCGCCTGATCCAGTAAGCGGAATTGGGCACTTGCGGCAGCGGATTGTACAATCCGATCAAAACGATGAGATAAGGCGCCCCAGCGCCTTTTTTCAATTCTTCCAGCTGCGCGAGCAGCTTTTTATAATTCGCTTCATATTTTTGCAGCGCCGACTTCAGAAGGTTCGCATTACCCTGGTAAAAATAAGGAATGGCAGCTTGAATTAAATCGTTGCCACCGGCTGTAATCGTGATCAAGTTCGCCTGTTTGACATGAGCTCGCAGTTCGGGCTCCTTTTCGAGCTTGGCGAGCAGTTCCCAGGTAGTCGCGCCGTTCGTGCCTGCCTGAGTCAAATGGACGGGCACATTCAGCGCCTTCTCCACTTTTTTCCGGTACAGCGGCACGAAGCCTTGCCCGGCCTTCGCCCCATAGCCTACAGTCAAGGAATCACCGAATGCCAGATAATGGATCGCCCTCTTCATCACAACCCTCTCCCCAAATCCCGACGTACTACCAATGTATGCGGGTGCGCCCAGATTGGGAAGGCCGGACGACGCGCCGGCGGGAAGTTTTTATTCGCTCGCGAGCAGCATCTGCGGCTTGCACTGCTCCTCGACAAACCTTTCGATTTGCGCCTTTTCCGTCAAAGTAAACTGATATTCGCAGTCGCAGCCCTCGTCCTGCAGCACGATTTGCACGGGCTCGCCGCCATGATTGCATATGACGAGAACCCCCGGCTCCTGCAGGCCGTTGGGCAAATACTGCCCTTCCTTCAAATTCAGGTCGAGGTACACATCAACCCATTGCCCCCGAGCTTCCACTTCCCTGCAAAATAGCGCAAAATCGTGCTCTACCGGATCCGCACCGTATTTCATCATACCCATTGCCTCCTTCTTGCACGTGTCGTCCACTTATTGTAACCCAGCCTCCGCGTTTGTGGTAGTTCCCCCTCAAATGTACTACAATGAAACCAAGAATATTTTTTCATCGTGTTCGAGCGGGGGATAAAAACAGTCGTCCATGCTGCGCGGAACGGCGTTTTTAGCGACCGTCGAGCGGTTCCGCAGTAATTAATTTTCGGGCTTGCACATTCGTTTGTGTGAAAACCCACGATGGGTGGCACGGCGCAGCCGGTTGAACCTGACGGCTTGGCAGCCCGAAAAAGCCTGCGAAAACCCCCATGACGCCGTGGACGTCACCCCACAGAATGAAAATAATTCAGGTCTACTGTGTCTATTTTCGTATAAAGTGCAGGCTTTTTCGGGGGAGCGGGCCGGTTTCGGGAAATTCCTGCAATTGTGCAGGAATTTCCGGCTAAGAGGCGGCCGGGCCCAGAATTCCAGCGAAAAGCCTGCAGTTTTGCAGGAATATTTCGCGGACAGCGCTTCTCGACGCAAAAAAGATGTACTTTTGCAGGCTTTCTGCGCGCGGCTAGTGATTCCCTGGTGAGCATGTTTTTCCGCTCACTGCTGTGTAGGCCTCGCCACAAGGATGGCGTGGCGGCTTGCCAGCCCGAAAAGCCTGCGAAAGTGCAGGCTTTTTCGGGGGAAGCGGGCCGATTTCGGGAAATTCCTGCAATTGTGCAGGAATTTCCGGCTAAGAGGCGGCCGGGCCCAGAATTCCAGCGAAAAGCCTGCAGTTTTGCAGGAATATTTCGCGGACAGCGCTTCTCGACGCAAAAAAGATGTACTTTTGCAGGCTTTCTGCGCGCGGCTAGTGATTCCCTGGTGAGCATGTTTTTCCGCTCACTGCTGTGTAGGCCTCGCCACAAGGATGGCGTGGCGGCTTGCCAGCCCGAAAAGCCTGCGAAAGTGCAGGCTTTTTCGGGGGAAGCGGGCCGATTTCGGGAAATTCCTGCAATTGTGCAGGAATTTCCGGCTAAGAGGCGGCCGGGCCCAGAATTCCAGCGAAAAGCCTGCAGTTTTGCAGGAATATTTCGCGGACAGCGCTTCTCGACGCAAAAAAGATGTACTTTTGCAGGCTTTCTGCGCGCGGCTAGTGATTCCCTGGTGAGCATGTTTTTCCGCTCACCACTCTGTAGGCCTCGCCTGCAAGGATGGCATGGCGGCTTGCCAGCCCAAAAAGCCTGCGAAAGTGCAGGCTTTTTCGGGGGAAGCGGGCCGATTTCGGGAAATTCCTGCAATTGTGCAGGAATTTCCGGCTAAGAGGCGGCCGGGCCCAGAATTCCAGCGAAAAGCCTGCAGTTTTGCAGGAATATTTCGCGGACAGCGCTTCTCGACGCAAAAAAGATGTACTTTTGCAGGTTTTTTGCACGCGGGCTAGTGATTTGAGACGAGCATGTTTTTCGCTCGCCGACGTACAACCTCGCTAGCAAGTATCTCGTTCGCCGCCATATGGGCCCTGCCAGCAAGCAATTCACTAGCCGCCATGCTTAACTCGCTAGCAAGTATACCGGCGTATCTTTTTCCACGCAGCCAACGCTTCACGTTCCGATGCGGAACGATGCTTTCGGCTCAACGCCGGTGGAGGCGCCTATCGCCGCTGACGCTGCTGGGGACGATGGTTTTTCATCGTTGCGTGGAAGTCTCCGCGAAACGATGTTTTTCAATCACTATTTCAAACGAGGAGTTTTTGCAAAATGAAAACGATGATCGCGCAAACTATAGACCGGCACGCCGGCAAATTCAAAGAAATATCCGGCTTTATCGGGGCGAATCCCGAGTTGGGCCATCAGGAATTTTTGGCCGCCGTCAAGCTTACCGAACAGTTGGCATCCCATGGCTTTCAGGTTGAGCGCGGGATTCTGGACATACCCACCTCGTTTCTCGCCACCTACGATTCCGGCAAGCCGGGACCTGTCGTCGCTTTTCTGGCCGAGTACGACGCGCTTCCCGAGCTGGGCCATGCCTGCGGGCACCATTTGATTTGCATGATGAGTATCGGGGCGGCCGTAGGCCTGCAGTCCGTCCTCGCGGAAACAGGCGGCAGCATTCGCGTATACGGAACCCCCGCCGAAGAGACGAAAGGCGCCAAAGTGCCGATGTCCGAAGCCGGGCTGTTCGACGACGTCGACATTGCGCTTATGGCCCATCCCTACTATACGTATGAGAAATCCGGCGAATCGCTCGCGATGGACGCGATACAGTTCGAATATTTCGGCCGTTCCGCCCATGCCGCTGCGCAGCCTTACGAAGGCATTAACGCGCTGGATGCGGTGCTCCAGCTGTTCAACTCCATCAACGCGATGCGGCAGCAGGTCAAATCGGACGCGAGAATTCACGGCATTATCAGCGAGGGCGGCAAAGCGCCGAACATCATTCCGGACTACGCCGCCGCGCAGTTCTACGTAAGGTCCGCCTCCCGCAGCTATACGGACGAACTCGTGCAAAAAGTGCTGCGCTGCGCGGAAGGCGCCGCTCTCCAAACGGGCTGCACGCTGCAAACGTCCAACTACGAGTATTCGTACGACGAGCTGCGAACGAATGAGACGCTGTCGGCGGTTTTTACGCGCAACCTTGCGGAAATGGGCATCGCGGAGGACGAGATTGAAACCGGCAAAGATCACGGATCGCTCGATCTCGGCAACGTTTCGACGCATTGCCCGACCATTCATCCGTTCGTCAAAGTCGTGGACGAGAAACATATGCTTCACACCAAAGAGTTCCGCGATTTGGCGATGCAGGACAGAGCTTTGGAAGGCATGATTTTCACCGCCAAAGCTTTGGCCTTCACCGCTTACGACGCCATAGCCGACAAGGAGCTGCTCGACAAAATCAAAGCCGAGTTTGCAGCCGGCCAGTAAGCCCCTTCAAAAACTTGCGGCCGCCGCCTTCGCGGACACCTGCTTCAAGTCGAAGCGGCAGCGGCATTCCGCGGGGAGCAGCCGTCCTCTTTGCGCCGGTCGAGGCGGTGCACGATGGAGCAGTCGCGGACACCTGCTTCAAGTCGAAGCGGCAATGGCATTCCGCGGAGAGCGGCCGTCCTCTTTGCGCCGGTCGAGGCGGTGCGCGATGGAGCAATCGCGGACACCTGCCTCATGTCGAAGCGGCAGCGGCATTCCGCGGGGAGCGGCCGTCCTCTTTGCGCCGGTCGAGGCGGTGCACGATGGAGTAAAACAGCAGCATGCCTGCAACTCCGGTCAAGCCGATCAATACGGCCATCGTCCACGAAGGCAGGATGCTCCCAAGGATGACGCCGCCCCCGCCGATCAGCAGAGCGATTTTGTACAGCATGCCGTTTACCGCCATGTAAGAGCTTCTTGCGTGCTCCGGCGCCATATTTCCCAAATACGCCTGGTTGACGGGAACATACATCAACTCGCCGCACGTTGCGATGAGCATGGACAGCAGCAGAAGCCATGGCTGATTGCTGTATACCACATAGCTGTAACCGGCAATATACAGCGTATATCCGACGAACAGCACCTTTTTGTCCGGGAACCGTCCGATAACGAATCTCGCAGCTGCGGAAAGCAGCACGACAAGCACCGTATTTTCCGTCCGCAAAAAGCCGACCATCTGTAGGCCATCGACGTGCAAGGAAATGGTGCCCCAATCGATGAACGGCGCGTCCATCATCTCTTTGCCCAGTCGGACGGCAACATAATTCCCCGTGTGGAACTCTACCGAAACGAGCAAAAGACACGCCACGGTAAATACCATAAACGTCGAATCTTTCATTACCTGCGCGTAGTTCGCCCACAGGGACATCGCTTTCGGGCGTTCGCCGCCCTGCGCATCCGCCTCTTTGAAGGGCACGTACACTTCTTCGATGAAAAAATAAGTCACGAGCAAAGTGATCAGACCGATGCAAGTCAGCAAAACAAACAGTTCGAACAAATACGATTTGAATAAAAACGCCCCTGCAATGCCGGCAACTGCAAGCGACAAGTTGTTGATCCAATATTTGAACGCGTACATGTATTTGCGCGATTCGGGCTCCGTGACGTCGAGCAGCATCGCATCGTTCGCCGGGGCGTGCAGCCCCCACAGCATGCTGACGAGAATCATCATCGCGAAAGTGACGACGGGCGATTCGAACCAGGGCGAGTTGGACATCGCCATCGCGGCAAATGCCGCCGTGCACCCGGCTTCGGCTGTGAGCATCAGCTTTTTGCGGCCGATCCGGTCCGCATAGTAGCCTCCCCAAATGCCGGCGGCCAAACCGGCCAGGATGCCCGCAATAACGGCCAAACCCGCAGTCGTATCTCCCAGCTTTCCGGAAAAGTAAATGGACATGAACGGCAGCACCATATTGTTGGCGGTTCCAGACAAAAACGAAAGATAAAAACGAATCTTAACATTGCGATGAAAATCCCGAAATTTCACGAGCCACCTCCGTTATTAGACAAGCCTCTGTCCTTACCTCAATTGACCAAAGTTCAATAAATGCTCAAAAAAATTTATGACCCCTTCCCTTCGCTGCTGCGCAGAAACATAGCGACACCAAGCAGCAGCAGACACCCGGCCCACATCTGCATTCCCGTAATGGATTCTCCCAGCAGGAAGTAAGCGAGCAGCGAGGCTCCGAGCGGTTCCCCCAACACGGTCATGGATACCGATGCGGCGTTCATATATTTCAGCAGCCAGTTAAATATGTAGTGGCCGAACACGGTCGGCACGACGGCCAAAAGCAGAAACACGCCCCAGTCGTCAAGCGAATATCCCGTAAAAGACTTGTGCATGCAAACGTTGTACACCGCAAGAACGAGTCCTGCGCTCAAAAAGACAAAAAAACTGTAGACAAAGGCGGAGATGTGTTCGCGCAAGCTTTTGCCCAGCAGCATATGAACCGCAACTGCAACTGTCCCCAGCAAAGAAAGCAAGTCTCCCTTAAGCCCCTCGCCGGAAAAGCGGAAATCTCCCCACCCGATGAAGATCGCTCCGGCAATGGCCATAATCATGCTCAGCACCGCCGTACGGCTTGTCCGGTGACTGAACAGCAGAAAAGATCCCAGCATGACAAAGATCGGCTCAAGTGTAAGAATCGCGGTGGAACTTGCTACGGTCGTGTAATTCAGCGAATCCATCCACCATAAAAAATGCAGGCCCAAGGCGGCGCCGGAAGCCGCGATCCGAATCCAGTTCCGCACAGAGATGCGCGACATTTCGGCCATATACCGCCAGACAAAAGGCAGCATCAGCACATTGGTCAAAAGCAGCCTGTACATGGCCAGCACCGAGGCGGGCGCATCCGACCATTTTACAAAAATCGCAGAAAAAGAAATGGCAATAATTCCAACGGCAAGAAATAAAATAAGCGGTACTTTGATTTTACTGTTGATTGGCATACGTAAACTCCCCGGTGTCTTCATCTGGCATAAGTTGCCGTATTAGTATATCGAAGGACGGGCGGCTTGCCAACCACTTGACAAAAAACTTTTTCAATTCCAACATTTTCATATATAATTTAATCGATACAATTCGGATTTGTGATAATGGGGGTTGCACTGTTGACGTCATCCAATAGCATAGAACAATGGAACAAACTGGAATATGATCCACATTACATCCAGGAAGTGGTCGAAGCTTTAATGGAGCACGCTGCAGTAGCTTTTGCCGTTTGCGATCTTCAGCATCATGTGAAGTATATCAATCATAATTTCGAGCAAATGTTCGGCTGGCATCAAGAAGAGCTGCTTGGCCTCCCCCTGCCGACCATTCCTGAAGAGGAACTGGACGCGTATGAAAAGCTGCTTCTTGCCCACAGATGGGAATACGACAAAATGGAGCATCGCCGCAAGCATAAAAACCGCACGAATATTCAGGTGAATGAGACGGTCGCCCCGATCCGCAATCAGGAAGGGAGCATCGTCGCTTACGCCAGCATGATTTGGGATGTGGGAGAGTATAAAAAGACCGAACGGAGCCTCCAGGAAAGCAGACAGCAGTTCCAGTCTTTGTTTGACAACAATCCGGATGCGGTCGTCTCGCTTGATTCGTCAGGCAATCTGATCGGCTTCAATCCCGCAACCTGCAAGCTGACCGGCTATTCGCAGGCGGAATTTGGTCAGCATTCGCTAAGGGAGCTTTGCGTGCCGGAACATTTGGACAAAATCATCGGACGGCTGGAGCGCACGCTGCTCGGGCGGCCGCAAAATTTTGAAACCGCAATTGTTCATAAAAACGGCTCCCGCATCGAGCTTAACGTCATTCTCGTGCCCATTTCGATCAACGGCGCCATCAGCGGCGTCTACTTCATAGCCAAAAACATCACGCAGCAAAAGGAAGCCGAAGATTTAATTCAATACATGGCTTACTACGATGCCTTGACAGACTTGCCCAACCGCAGAATGTTCGAGCGGAAAGTGATGTCGCATCTGGGCGAAGCCGACAGCCAGCGCAGCCAAATCGCCATTTTGTATCTCGACCTGGACGGATTCAAATTCATTAACGATTCGCTCGGACACGGAGTCGGCGATCAGGTTTTGAAAGAGGTCGCCAAGCGGCTGAAAAGCAGCGTCCGCGAGCAGGATACGGTCGGGCGCATGGGCGGCGACGAGTTTACGGTCTGTCTGCCGCTGATCAGCGGTCAGGACGACGCCGCGCCGGTTGCGGAGCGGATTTTGCACGAAATTCGCAAGCCTTTTGCCTTGCAGGGTCAAGATTTTTACTTGTCGGTCAGCATCGGCATGGCGTTCTACCCGGAGCATGGCTGTCATGCGGAAGATTTGATCCATAACGCCGACACCGCTCTGTACAAAGTGAAAGAACAGGGCAAAAACCATGTGAAAATATATTCCAAAGCGATGCACGAGGAAGCCATTCACCGCCGCCAGCTGGAAAACGAGCTGCACAAAGCGCTGCAGCACGATGAATTTGTCGTCCACTACCAGCCGCAAATCGATGTGAACACGAATGCCGTCGTCGGAATGGAAGCGCTTGTACGCTGGGATCATCCGACGCGCGATCTTCTGTACCCGGGCGATTTTATCGCCATTGCCGAAGAAACCGGCCTGATCGTTCCGATCGGCTCGCGCGTCCTGGAAATTGCCTGCAAGCAGTGCAAAAGATGGCAGGAACAGGGCCACGGGGACCTGCGCATCGCCGTCAACCTTTCGCAAATTCAGCTCAGAGACGAGGAACTCGTCCGCTCCGTGAAGCAGGTGCTCGATCAAACCGGCCTCCCTCCCGCTTCGCTGGAGCTGGAAATTACCGAAAGCATCGCAATGCACAACACCGAGCCGATCATTGAGCGTTTGAACGAACTTGTGTCCCTGGGCATCCAAATCTCGATCGACGACTTCGGAACAGGCTTTTCATCGCTCAGTTATTTAAGCAAGTTCCCGATTCACCGGCTCAAAATTGACCGTTCTTTTATCACCAACATAACGAACCGTTCGGAATCCGCAATCGTTGCATCTATCGTCGGACTCGCGCAAAATTTGAACCTCGGCGTCATCGTCGAAGGGGTCGAAACCGAGCTGCAAAAAGATGCGCTGCCGCGGCTCGGATGTTACGAAATGCAGGGCTATCTGTTCTGCAAGCCGATGCCGGCCTCGCTGTTTTCCACGCTGCTGGACGGAAATTTCAATTAAAAAAAAGCCTCGGGGACGTCAAACTGTCCTCAAGGCTTTTTCTTCATTAATTCAGCACGGCTGTTATATGTTTCGTCGTGACCGACCAGTGTGAAGTGTTCCAGATCGACTCTTTATTTTTGAAATAAAGAATTTGCGGCGAAGCGTGCTTGACCCCCAAATCCTCGGCGATTTGATTGGATACCGGGCGGGTTTCGATCACTTTAACCAAATAATAGTCGACGTCTTCGTTCGGGCTGCCAGCCAGGTACTCATCGTACTCTTCAAGCGCGCTCGCGCTTACCGGACATGCCGTACTGTGCTTCAGGACAACGGTAGGCTTACCGGAGGATTGCTCCAAAACTTGCTGCCATTGTTCTAGCGTAGTCAATTCTTTCCATGTAGACATATGAATAACTCCCTCCCTCTCGTACTTGAGAATTATTATAATTTAAGGGAGCGGCATATGCAAATGGTGATGCCGACGGAATCAATGAATGTCAGGCAATCTTCTCAAAAGCCGCTCGATGGACCGGTTCGCTTCCTTCAGCACCGTAGGCTTGTCAATCGTCCGGATGATGCGGTCCCTCATGACGATTTTGCCGTCGATCATCGTCATTTCCACATCGGCGCGGGTCGCCGAATACACCAGTCTGCCGTAAACGTCGACTTCGGAAGAAGGATACGTGTGGAAATCGTTGAGATCAACCAGCACAAGGTCGGCTTTTTTCCCTTTCTCGATGCTGCCGATTTCCTCTTCCATCCCCATGACGCGAGCGCCGCCCATCGTCGCCATGCGAAATACGGTTTTCGCGTCCATGGCCGTCGGTCCATGCTGCACCTTTTGCAGGTGCGAGGACAGCCTCATTTCGTGGAACATATCGAGATTGTTGTTGCACGGCGCACCGTCCGCGCCCAGGCTGAGAATGATCTCCCTGGAGAGCAGATCGGGCACTTCGGCCACACCCGAGGCCAGCTTGAGATTGGAGCCCGGGCAATGGCTCACTTTGACACGGTGTTTGCGAAGAATTTCCTTCTCCTGTTCGTCGAGCCAAATGCAATGAGCGAGGATCAAATTCGGATTCGCAAGCCCGATATGCTCCAGATAGACGATATTGCGCATGCCGCGCTGAGCTTCGACCAGTTCGATTTCCTTTTGATTTTCCGAGGCGTGCGTATGGACTTTGACCCCATATTTAGCGGACAAATCTCTGACCTGGATGAGCAGCTCCTCCGTGCAGGAGACGACGAACCGCGGGCAGAACGCATACTGCAGCCTGCCGCCGTCGTGGTTGTGCCACTTCTCCAAAAGCTTCACGCTTTCCCGAACCGAGTCGTCCGTCTTCTCGATCAGCATGCTCGGTACTTCCGAGCCGTAATCCATCATCACCTTGCCGGACAACGCGCGAATGCCGCTCTCCGACATGGCGCGGAACGCCGAATCCGTATGATTGACCGTCTCCATATCAACGATCGAAGTCGTCCCGCTGCGAATCAGCTCGCCGAGTCCCAGCATCGCCGAATAATAGACGGATTCCTCGTCATGCGCAGCTTCAAGCGGCCAAATCCGCTTGCGCAGCCAATCGAGCAGCTCGAGATCGTCCGCCTGGCCGCGGAACAATGTTTGGCACAAATGAATGTGCGTTTGAATCAAACCGGGAATCAGCACTTTTCCCGCTGCGTCGATCACTTCATCGCCGGCTTCCGGCGCAATGGACGACCCGATTTCGACAATCCGGTCCCGTTCGACCCTGACGTCGCCGACAAATACTTCCTCCTGCCCGTTCATCGTGACGATTTGCGCTCCTTGAATCACTATTCCTGCCATTGTACATACCTCCGGTTTCCAATTGGGGATGACTGCATCCCATAATTCGCATCTTCCGCTCGGATGCTGCTATAATGAAAGCAAAACTTATCCAAAAGAGGAAGAGTATACATGCCAAATCCTCAGCTTATGACTAGACGTTCTTTTTTTAAAAAAGGGCTTGCTCTTGCCGGCTCCTTGTTCGCTGCAGGCGGTCTGACAGCTGGCTACTCAGCCTTTGTGGAGCCGCGCCGCTACGAAATTATGCGCCATACGCTCCGTTTCAAAAGGCTTCCCGAAGCTTTTCACGGCATCAAACTGCTGCAATTCAGCGACACTCATATCGGCCACCATTTTAATCTCGGTCATTTGCAAAAAGTAGTCGACCTGATTGCGCGCGAGCAGGCGGATTTGCTTTGTTTTACAGGAGACTTGTTCGATACGTCCGTAACGGAAGATCCCGCAGCAACAAGCGAAATCCTGTCGCAGCTAGAAGCGCCGTTGGGCAAATGGGCCGTGCTGGGCAACCACGATAAATATTCCGGCGTCAAAAAAACCGAAGACATGCTCGCAGGAGGCGGCTTCACCACCTTGGTCAACCGGCACCAGACGATACGCCACAAAGACGGCTTCATCCAAATCGCCGGCGTAGCGGATATGCTGACAGGCAATCCGGACATCTCCCAAACCCTCAAAGGTGCGGATTCCGGAGCTTTCACCCTGCTGATGTCGCATTCGCCCAATTTTGCCGACAAGGCTTCCAAGCAAGCGATCGATCTGCAGCTGTCCGGGCATACGCACGGAGGCCAAATCCGGCTCCCGTTCATCGGCGCCCTGGTCACCCCACCCCTCGGCGATAAATATGTAATGGGGCATTATACCGCAGCCGGGTCCGAGATGCAAGTGTACACGACCCGCGGGATCGGCACGACACTGATGCCGATGCGCTTTTTGTGCCGGCCGGAAATCACCGTCCTTACGCTTGAAAAGCAAAAGCCCTGAGCTTCCGTAGAAGCTGCCCAGGGCTTACGACTCCACCTCTTGCGTCATCTCATGAATAACGCTCCCACCACCAAACCGCCGATAATTCCCCACACAGAGCTCAAACCTAAATATTGCACCATAATAAAGTAAGCGGCCGCTATCAGAAAAGGCAAAAATTTGACCGGACCGTCCATCGGCGCAAAAGCGAATTTGATAAAATCGTAAGCAAGCATCGCGAGCATAACGAAGATGACCGGCTGAATGCCTTTGATCATGCCGCGAATGACGGAATTGCCCGACAGCTTGCTCATCACGCCCACAAGCAGCACCATCAGCAGCGCAGTCGGCATCACGACGGCCAACACGGCCACAGTCGCGCCAAGCCAGCCTGCGACCTTAAAGCCGATGTAGGCGGCCAATTTCGTCGCAATCGGCCCGGGAAGCGCGTTGCCGAAAGCGAGCGCCTGACCGAACTCCTCCTTGTTCATCCAGGCGAATCTGCCTACCGCCTCATGCTCGTACAGAGGAATAATCGAAGGCCCTCCGCCGTAACCAAGCATCGTAGATCTTCCAAAACCGATAAATAATTCCCACAATTTCAACCACATATTTCTCCACTCTCTCCTGCAGCATTTGAATCAAGAATACACGAATGGCATTCCGATCTCAACTAATCTTGTCTAACGTGAAGAAATTGCCGGAACAAAAACACTGCTTTAAGTTTCAACAAATCGTTCACTTTTTTAAAATCGACCTGCAGCAAATCGCTGATTTTCTCCAGCCGGTAAGTCACCGTATTCCGGTGAATAAACAGCTGTTTCGCCGCTTCGCTGACCTGCCCGTCGTTGCGGATGAACACTTCCAGCGTGCGGATCATCTCCTGCGAATACTCCGCATCCTTCTCCAGCAGCGGCCGCAAAATTTTCGTGCAATAATCCTCCATGACGGCGGAAGGAACCGTTTGAAAAAGAT
The DNA here is from genome assembly GCF_059820445.1 of Paenibacillus sp. sgz302190. Classification (NCBI taxonomy): domain Bacteria; kingdom Bacillati; phylum Bacillota; class Bacilli; order Caryophanales; family Paenibacillaceae; genus Paenibacillus; species Paenibacillus sp. sgz302190. The sequence continues at coordinate 29,209 of NZ_JBZYAO010000001.1, read as the reverse complement.
GCGCGAACTCAATCGTCTCAAAATGGAGCACCCGGTCGTGCAGCTTCAACCGCCCCGCAAGCCTGTGCGTCTCCTGGCATTCCATGTACGCTTCCCGGAGCGCCGGCGGCTTCAGCTTCACCGGGCTCACATAGAAGGCCACCTCCCCGTCGTCCTCCACATTGACGGCATCCGCCGCATATTTGGACAGCAGTTGAGTCAGCTCCTCTTCAGGAAAGCCGTCGGAAAGCGAGGTCGAATAAATCGAAAACAGCTGATCCTTCATCGCAAAATGATGCGCGCGCAGACTCGAAGATTTGGGTTGGGATTCCAAATACTGCTTAAGCTCCTTCAGCTTGCGGAATTGCCCGTCTTCGGCGAGCGGCGGCATGCCGGTAATTTTGGCAACGACGCATTGGTAAGCTCCCGTAAACAGGTTGACGCCTCTGGCGCGCGCCTGCTCCAAAAACTCTTCAAGGGGAGCTCCTTTCTCCAGATAGCGGACGAGGCTGTTCTGAAGATCCCTCTGCATCGACGCTTCCACATGAGACCTGAACGTGAAACCCATGTGAAACGACAAAATATCCGCCGCCTGCTGAAACAGCCCTTCCTCCACGTTCGCCAGCAGCACGGCATCAGGCATGACCAGCAGACTGCCCAGATGCTCATCGTCCTGCTGCATCAGAGCGACGCGGTATGCGCGTTCTTTTCCCGCGTGCACCCAGCCCGCTTTGCGCTTCCAGGGCCAATTGAACTGCAGCTGCTCGGTGCTCCATGCGCTTGTGTTGTACATCACCTGATTTTTGGCTCCCACAATCGCCATCGGATACCCGACAATATCTCTGATCCATTGAAACATCGAGGCCATGTCATCCTGCTTCAAGCCGAATTGCAGCAGCTTTTTTTGCTTATCGAGCACACTTTGCAGCACCTGCGTATTGCGGCGGTATTCCGCGTTAAAGAGTGCGTTCATCTGATCGGAAAAAGTAAATTGAAACGGCATTTCAATAATGGGAAAATGCAGCCGATCCGCCTCTTCGACGACGACCTTCGGCAGTTCCGACCAAAACCGCCCCAATTTGATGCCCAGCCCCGCAGCCCCCCGGTCATTTAATTTGCGCAGCAAATTGACCGTCTCTTGAGGGTTATCCTTCATGGCAAAAGCCGTCGTAAACAGCATTTCTCCCGATTTTGTCCAATCCGCTATATCCGGCGCATCCATAACATTCACGGACTTGACAATGCGTGAGTCTCCCTGTTTGCCCGCTACCAACTTCGCTTCAGATAAAGGATAAATGGTTAACGCCTCTCGAATGGTAAGATGCATAACGATTCCCCCTTACGTCTTTTTATCGATTATAGGATGCCGCCACCGTTCAGTCAATGAATTTATGTTATATTTTATTACATAAATGCGGGAATGATGAATTTTTCATGAAATTTTTTCAATTATATGTTATGTTAAATGACATAAATATGTCATTTGTAGAAAAGACAAATTGATCGGCTTGTCGGTGTAAACCGCCCAACAGCGTGCCGCATGTGGCCGATCGACCGCCGTCACACGGCGCAAAACCGGGGGCCGCGTGCGCAGCCTCCACACCACGCACCGGGAACCGCGTGCGCAGGTTTCCACATCGCACGCCGGGAGCCGCACGCGTAGCTTCCACACCGCGCATCGGGAGCTACGTGCGTAACCTCCGCACCGCGCACCGGGAACCGCGTGCGCAGCCTCCGCAGGTAACCATCCCACCGCCTTGGGCTGGTTTGCACAAATGACCCTTCTTCGCGAGTCTGATGTGGTTGAGCAGCAGCATGAAAACCTGCAAAATGCAGGTTGCCCAAGAAAGTAGCGACATATTGGTCGTAAAACTGCACAACAGGCCATGAAGCAGCTTGGTAACGAAAAAACCTGCGAAAGTGCAGGTTTTCCCTCTTAAATTGGTCTATTTTCTCGAAAAACCTGCAAATGTGCAGGAATTTTCGCTGAAAGTGAATCCGGGTCCATATGTTCGGCGAAAAGCCTGCACTTTTGCAGGAATTCTTCATGGATGGCGATCAAAGACGTAAATTCATGTATTTTTGCAGGCTTTTTCGCTGGAATCGATTCATTTTGCGAAAAACCTGCGATTGTACAGGAATTATCGTTCAGAAGGGGCCTAACCCTACGTTTTATCGCAAAAAACTGATATAAAAAATCAGATTGTTGATCAAGTGACGGGTTAGAGAAAGCGTTGAGGCCGCAGCAGCCACTCTGCCCCAACCTATGTGGGTCGGCCGCCTTCATGGGGTAGTAACAGCGTCGCTGACACCACCCGCAAAGTAGCAGAAATTATACGGGAAACTTATTGATGACCTCGTTATATTCAAACTGTGCATCGGTGATAGCTAGTTTCGAATATACTTCCAGCGATTTTCGGCTTTCATGCCCGGAATAAGGCTGAACCAGTGCATCATCGATTCCTTGCTTTTTCAGCCAGGTCAGCAGAAAGTGGCGGAGCATGTGTGGTGACAGATTTTGAGCCAGTTCAGCTTCCACGGAGTATTTGGCCAAAATTTTGCGGATTCCTCGCTCGGTGTATTTTTTCTTACAGGAGGATTCAAATAAATACACCGCCTTCTTCTTTTTCATCGAATCTGCGTGCATGGCCAGCAACTCTTCAAAGGTCTTCGGGAGCGTTTTCACGATCATCATATCCTGAAAAGTTCCTAAAAGAGTGAGTACCGGAACTTATATTATTCATAGGGGACTAAGCTAACAGGCAGCATAGTTTTTCAAGAATATGCGCCGCCAACATTTTGATGTTAATGGGAGCCTTTTGAAGTATACTTCTCCACCATTTTATTCAAATAATCTCGATATTCTTCAACATAGGTCTTCGGCTCTACTATTTCCAGATTTGTCCCGAAACTCGCTAAAAACTGAAAGCCAATACTGTTTTGAGGAACATAGATGGTGGCTAAGAAATATTCAGAACTGTAGTTTTCAATACTCTTTCGACCGTACCTTTCAATGAATTGATCTTTTATGCCAGGCGAAATCAACGCCTTGACTGTGACTAGTTCCGGTTGATAACTTGCTTCCTGCTCTTGTTCCAACAAATCATCTCTAGGGCTAAACGTTTGTTCATTCATTTTAAGATGATCGATCCGAGATAATTTGAACGTTCTATATCTCATGCGATGTAAACAGAATCCTTTCAAATACCAACTCGTTTCGCTAAAATGAAGCTGATAGGGCTCGACAGTTCTTTTCGTCGCAGTGCCATTTTTATCTATATAATCAAATGAAACTAATCTTCTCTTTAATATGGCTTCCTGACATGTCTTCAAGGTTTGACGAATCTCAGACCGACCCTCCCAATCATAAAAAGACAGTTGAATTGAACCTTTCGGAGCCAATGGACTAACCATGGCTTCTATTTTTCTGATTGTTACTTCAACTTCTTCGCTAATTAGAATTTGTTCCAATCCGCCGAGCGCAGTCAATATATTCTCTAAGTCGGAGCTGCTTAAAAGACGTTTATCAACCTTGTATTCATCCATAATGCCGTAGCCGCCATGAACTCCAATGACCGAATAGATAGGGATGTTTGATAAACTCAAGGTTTCCATATCGCGAAGAATCGTTCTTTTGGAAACGTTAAATAATTGCGCGAATTCTTTGGTGGAAACAACCTCTTTTTTCAGCAAGATCATAATGATAGAGATTAATCTCTCAACTTTTTCCATCGGTTCCCCTCTTTTTTTCTACTTTAGTATGAAACGGTGACATACTGCTGTCACCTCTTATAAAGTATACTACATTTATAACAAGAAGGAGGTATTGCTTTATGGCAGCTATTGTATATTTAAACTTTGATGGAAATGCAGAACAAGTGATTGAATTTTATTCGGAGGCTTTAAGTGCAATTGAAGTAAAAAAAGCGAAATTTGGGGATATCCCGCAAGATCCAAACTACCCGATGCCGGAAAATGAGTTAAATATGATTATGGAATCTTCCATAGAATTCGCAGGCGGGAAAATCATGATGTCGGACATTTTGCCTTCAATGAAGGCGGTAACAGGCGAGCTGGTGAAAGGGAATAATGTTCTGATTAGCCTGGTCATCGATGATAAGCAAAAACTGGAAGAATACTTTGGTCAATTGTCCCTTGGCGGCCATGTCATCATGCCGTTATCCAATTATCCTTGGTCTTCGTGCTTCGGAATGCTAGTTGATAAGTTTGGGGTTAACTGGAAATTTAATAGCGACGCAGATCAGTTTCTTGATAACGTAATCTCCAACAAACAGTAACTTATTCTGAAAAATGGTCTTCCAACTGAAGGCCATTTTTTTATATACCGATGGAGGCACGATTTATGAAAAATAGCTATTTTTCGCTGATCTTTTTTCTGGCTTTAGGTATATTTGGCATCATAACAACTGAAATGGGCATGATCGGAGTTCTTCCCCAAGTCACTCAAAAGTTTCACATAGCACCCTCGGAGGCCGGGTACCTTGTGAGTGCATTTGCTTTCATCGTTGCCATTTCAGGCCCATTCCTAACATTACTCGCTTCCGGAATGAATCGAAAAGCGATCTTACTATCCGCTATCCTGATGTTTGCCATCGCTAATTTGGTGTATGCTTATACGACCAGGTTCGAAGTTATGCTGGCTTTCCGGATTGTTCCTGCGTTTTTCATCCTGTCTTTTTTTCGATTGCGCTCGCGACCGCTGCCAGCCTTGTTCCTCCCGAAAAGAGCGGCAAAGCGGTCACCCAGGTTATGGCCGGAGTAACCGTTGGATTCGCTTTTGGCGTGCCGATTACATCCTATCTCTCCACAAAAATTTCGCTGGAAGCTGCTTTCCTGTTTGGAGCTATTGTGAGCGTCATTGCCTTTATAGGCATACTGGTCTGGCTTCCTTCAATGCCTGTTAAGGAAAGAATGTCTTTCGGCAAGCAGCTCGGCATATTGCGCAAACCTCAATTGTGGTTAACGATCTTGATCGTGGTGATGATCTTTACAGCGATGAGTTCGGTTTATAGCTACTTTGCCGAATATCTCGGAGAAGTCACCCATATGAACGGTACCTGGATCAGCGCGATGTTGATGATCTTTGGCGTCACCATGATTGCAGGGAACTTCTTGTTCGGGTTCTTTCTGAACAAAAGCATGACAAAAACGGTTATCCTGTTTCCTCTCGTATATGCGGTCATTTACTTATTTACTTATTATTGGGGTTCTCATTTTTGGCCGATGGCGGTCATCGTATTTGTGTGGGGAGCTGTGCATTCCGGGGGACTTATTCTAAGTCAAGCCTTGTTGATGACTGATGCGAAAGAAGCTTCCGAATTCGGTAACAGCTTATTTGTTTCCTTTTCTAATGTTGGCATTACGGTAGGGACATGGATCGGCGGCTTGTTTATTTCCCAGTTGGGCGCGCATCAGCTTATCTGGAGCGGTATTATGCTTTTGTCGCTTACTTTCTTACTGATCATGATAAAATCAGCAATTTCCAAATCACATGTTGAGAAAGCAAGCATGAATTAACGGATATATGATAAATGTAGAAAGGAAATTCTTTTTCAAATATGGAACTGGATCATTTAATTCCCGTAAAATCGAGAGAAGAGTTGAGGTTTTGGCTACAGGAAAATAGTAAAATTAAAAAATATTGTTGGGTCTTGGTTAGTATGGCGCCCAAATCGGATACGCTCTTATATTTGGACGCGGTCGAGGAAGCTTTGTGCTTTGGATGGATTGATGGAGTCAAGAAGAAAATATCTGAAACGGGGCTGGCTCAGAGACTGTCCCCTCGAAGCAAAAAAAGCTCATGGACTGAATTGAATAAAGAACGTGTCCGCCGCCTCGAAAAGTTGGGTTTGATGACAGACGAAGGAAGAAAGGTTCTTCCTGATATGGATTACGATTCTTTTCGAATCGATTCGGTTATAGAGCAAAGGCTGAAAGAGGAAAAGCATGTATATGAGAACTTCAAGGCATTTCCGGATCTGTATAAAAGAGTTCGGATCGACACGATACAAAGCATAAAAAATCAACCGGAATTATTTGATAGCAGATTAGACAAATTCATAGCAAACACGAGAGAAAACAAAATGTACGGCCAATGGAATGATAATGGACGTCTACTAGATATTTAAGTTGCTCTGTGGCAATTTTCAAACCTTTAAGCCAGCCAGATTATAGCAGAAAGAGATCTCGCCAACACTTTAACAGTAAACGTCACATCCAACCCGTCTTCAACCGCGCGTTCACATATAGAGGCAATCCGGTCGAGGAGGTTGCCTGTATGCCTATGAAAGGACATCCCCGTTACTATGGGTACGTAGTTTAACGAACAGGCTACAATTGGTACATTTATCATTCATAAAGAGAACTCTCAAAAGTGGAGGGTTCTTACATTTTTATCCATGTGTTAGCGGGTAGTGTCAGCTACGCTGGTACTACCCCTTCATGCAACGCAATATCGCACGCTGGTAGCTGTGAGCGGTACGAAACCTCTCCTTCATGAGTTGCAGTGCTGAAATAGGCCCACGACTCTTCCTGCACAGGTTGCGGTGTTGAAGTGAGCCACGTCTCTTCCTTCACGAGTAGCGGGGCTGAAGCGGGCCGTCCCTCCTCCTGCCCGGGTTGCGGGGCTGAAGCGGGAGGGGACTAGGCGGCTTGGCAGTGAAAAAACCTGCGATAGTGCAGGCTTTTTCTGTAAAAATGGTTCATTTTGGTGAAAAGCCTGCGATAGTGCAGGAATTTTCGGTGAAAATGAGTCTGAGCCCATGTTCGCGGTGAAAAGCCTGCACAATTGCAGGAATTTGTCGTGGTCAGCGTTTCCATCGGGCAAAAACTGTACTTTTGCAGGTTTTCTTCGCGCAACCGGGCAGATTGTACGACCGTCTCTGGCGTGAGGGTTTCTCCACAGCAGGGCACCGCGCGCAGCTCCCAGCACGCGGTGCCCTGCTGCATGTAGTCGGTCGGTCGACCAATCGTTCGAAACAAGCGCACCGTGAAGCAAAAGAATGTACTTTCACAGGTTTTCCGACCGCTGAGCAGTCGGTGATAGCCCGGTCAGCGAGTTTTTCGAAAGCGCCGCATTGCAAGGTTTTCTACATTGGCTAAGCCGGTATCACACGAGCGGGCGCGAGGCATTTCAGCAATCTGACGCGCCTCTTTTGCCCGCCTCACTTGGATGTGACGCGGAACGAGCCGATGCCGATCGTTCCCAAATTCCCGTCAGCATCCGTAACCCGGCCTTGCGCGGTTATCATTTTGCGGGACTGGTGGACAACCTCCGCCGTAACGAGCAGCCGCCCGGCATGGAGCGGCGACACGAACGTTACATTCAAATTCGTCGTCACCACTTTTTCCTGCGGCCGCTGCGCCATCGCGGCGATGCCCATCGCATTGTCAAGCAGCGAGGAAAGCACGCCTCCGTGTACGATGCCGATCGGGTTTAGATGATGCGCCTTGGCATCGATGGCTATCGTCACCTTGCCTTCGTCCATGCCGACAAACTCGCAGCCAAGGTAGCCCCAGAACGTCGGCTCGGCGAGCTCCGCCATTCGCTGTAATTCTTGATTTTGATCCATGCAGCTCCCTCCCTCCGCTCTTTTCCGTATCCGCCGCTCTCTTTATTTGGCTTCCCGCTCTTCCTCCAGCAGTTGGCGGCGCAGCACTTTGCCGACCATCGTTTTCGGCAGCGACTGGAGAAACTCTACTTGTCGCGGCACCTTGTAGGCAGCCAGCCGCTCGCGGCACCACGTTTCCAATTCTCGCTCATCGAGCTTCATTCCTGCTTTTACGACTACGAACGCTTTCACCGTTTCTCCCCGGTAAGCGTCGGGAATCCCTGCAACCGCGGCTTCCAGTATGGCCGGGTGCTCGTAAAGCACTTCTTCGATTTCCCGCGGATATATATTGTAGCCTCCTGCGATGATCATATCCTTTTTCCGGTCGACAATCGCAAAATACCCGTCCTCATCCATCGTCGCCATATCTCCCGTGTACAGCCAGCCGTCAATCAGCGTTGTTTCCGTTTCTTGCGGCCGTCCCCAGTAGCCTTTCATCACCTGCGGCCCTTTTACGATAAGTTCGCCGATTTGCCCATAAGGCAATTCTGCGCCTGTGGCAGAATCGACGACTTTCACATCCGTATCGGGAAACGGAATGCCGATCGTGCCGATTTTGCGGTAGCCCCACAGGGGGTTGGCATGGGTCACCGGGGAAGCCTCGGTAAGTCCGTAACCTTCGATCAGTCTGCCGCCCGTCAGATCCTCGAACCGCTCCTGCACCTCAAGCGGCAGCGGCGCGGAACCGCTGATGCATACATTAACGGACGACAAATTGTATTGGCGAATCCGCGGATGGTTGATCAAGGCGATGTACATCGTCGGCGCTCCCGGGAAAATAGTCGGCTTCAACTGCGAAATAGCGCTCAAAATCGGCTCCGCTTCAAACTTGGGTATCAGGATCAGCATGCCGGCCGTAAGCGCGGACTGGTTGAGCAGCACCGTGAGCCCAAATACGTGAAAACAGGGCAAAGCCCCCAAAAAGCGTTCCTCTCCGTCCTTGATCCGGTAGCACCAGTTCCGGCTCTGATACGTATTCGCAATCAGATTGAAATGCGTCAGCATTACCCCTTTGGACACGCCTGTCGTCCCGCCCGTATACTGCAGCAGGGCCAGATCGTCCACCGCATCGACCTCCGCGCAAATCGGATCGGACCGGGAGGCGCGCAGCAGCTTTTTGTAGCTGTACACGCCCTTGCCGTAAGGAATGCGCAGCCGGATGCCGTCTTTTCGCACTTTGACCGGGTACAGCGCGCTTTTCGGAAAAGGCAAATAATCTTTGATCGATGTGACGATCACGTGCTTGAGAGCGGTCTTTTCCTTGATTTTGTGCACACGTTCGAAAAGCAGGTCCAGCGTAACGATCGCAACCGCGCCGGAATCGGAAAGCTGGTAAGCCAGCTCGCGTTCCTTATACAGCGGATTCGTCTGGACGACGACCGCGCCGAGCATCAGGATGCCGAAATAGGCGATAACCGCCGACGGACAATTCGGCAGCATGATGGCGACGCGGTCGCCCCTGCCGATGCCCAGACGCTGCAAAGAGCCGGCAAAACGGAAGGAAGACTCCTGAACTTCTTCGTAATTCAGCGTCTTCCCCATAAAATAAAGCGCCGGGCGAGCCGGAAATTTCCTGGCCGATTCAACAAGAAAGAGCGCAAGATTATGCTTCGGGTAGTCGTACGTCGGCGCCACTTCGCCGGGATAATGGCGCAGCCAAGGCTTTGCGGAATTCATACAAAACCATCCCCTTCAGCTTCCTGGAGTGGAGCTTGCCTGTCTTCGCAATTAAAGGGCGACTATACGATATATTTCTCCCCTTGTACGACACGCGCTGCGATTTCGCGCTTCAAGCTTACGGTATTGACCGGGGAGCGGCGGGACAGCTTTTTCAGAATCGACAGCTGCGTGCGCAGCATATCGCCTTCCTCCATCGCGCTCAAACACGTTCTCGCCAAGCTCTCCACCGTGCCAAACGCATCGTGCACAAACACGGCCGTCATCCGGACCGCATGCTCCGCCTTCTCTTCCCCCGCCCGGTCGATCAGCTTGCGGGTGCGCAGCAGCACGCTTTCGGCAGCAAAAATTTGAATCATCATATCGGCCAAACCGCCGAGCACTTCCTGCTGCTGCTCCAGCGCCGGCCCGTACTTTTGCACGGCCAAAGCCCCCGTCATCAAAAATATGTTTTTCGCTGCCGAGACGAGATGCGCCTCCTCCGCAAGCGTCCCTTCGAACGATTGACCGGGCACGAGCGAAAGCAGCTCGGCTTGCAGCGCCTGCGCTTTTTGCAGCAGCGGCAGCTCGCCTTTCATTGCTTTTTTGATGAGCGTGCCGGGAATGAGCAGGCGGTTGATTTCGTTCGTACCTTCAAAAATCCGGTTAATCCGCGAATCCCGATAAATACGCTCAATGTTGTACTCCTGGATGTAGCCGCAGCCTCCGTGAATTTGCACCCCTTCGTCGGCGATTCGGTCCAGCGCTTCGGACGCGAACACCTTGTTGATCGAACATTCCAGCGCGTATTCGGCGATTGCTTTGGCGGATTGCTTGCCCGCATCCCCGCTCGCCAAATCCATATCCCCCAGCAAGCCGTCGAACAGTCCTGCCGTTCTATATACCATACTTTCCATCGCATAGGTTTGAATATTCATTTCGGCCAATTTGCCCGCGATCAGCGGGAAGCGCGAAATCGGCGTGCCGAACTGCTCGCGCGTATTGGCGTAGCGGCTGGACAAGCGGATCGTTTCCTTGGCCGCGCCAAGACAGCCTGCGGCCAGCTTGAACCGGCCGATGTTCAAAATGTTGAAGGCGATCACATGGCCCCGGCCGGCTTCACCGAGCAGGTTTTCCACGGGAACGTGAACATCCTCGAAAAACAGCGGGCGCGTCGAGGAGCCTTTGATGCCCATTTTTTTCTCCTCCGGCCCCAGCGTGAAGCCCGGAAGACCTTTTTCCACGATAAAGGCGCTGAAATCCGTTCCGTTGATTTTGGCGTAGACGATAAAAATATCGGCAAAACCCGCATTCGTAATATACAGCTTCGATCCGTTCAAAATGTAATGCTTGCCGTCCGCGGACAGGCGGGCCGTCGTTTTGGCGCCGAGCGCGTCGGAACCTGAAGCCGGCTCCGTCAAACAATAAGCGGCGATTAACGCCCCTGTCGCAAGCCCGGGCAAATATTTCCGCTTCTGCTCCGGCGTGCCGAAGAAGACGATCGGCAGCGTGCCGATTCCGACGTGCGCTCCGATCGACAAAGCGAAGGAAGAAGCGCGGGCCAGGTTTTCGGTGATCGCGGTCGTACTGACTTTATCCAGCCCCAGGCCGCCGTACACTTCCGGCACATCCGCGCCCAGCAGCCCCAGATCGCCCGCTTTGCGCATGAGCCGGACGGTAAGCTCGTAGTCCAGCTTTTCCAGCTGCTCGTCGTGCGGCAGCACTTCCCCGTCGACAAAATCGCTCGTCGTCTCCGCAATCATGCGGTGTTCTTCCGTAAAATCCTCCGGCGTCACGATGCTGCGGAAATCCGTGTCCGCAATGATGAAACTGCCGCCGACCACTTTGTTTTCCATGCCGTCTCCCTCCTCAGCTGCCGGCCGCTTCCTTGGCCGGATGAACTTCAAACACGCCGGCGGCTCCCATCCCGCCGCCGATGCACATCGATACGACGCCAAATCCGCCTCCCCGGCGCCGCAGCTCATAGATCAGACTCGCCGTCAGCTTCGCACCGGTGCAGCCGAGCGGATGGCCGAGCGCGATCGCCCCGCCGTTCACATTGACCCGCTCCTCATCCAAATCCAGCTCGCGGATAATGTGCACGCATTGGGAAGCGAACGCCTCATTGATTTCATACAGGCTTACTTGGTCTTGCGTTAGACCGGCCATGCGCAGCGCTTTCGGAATGGCCTCGACCGGGCCGATGCCCATCAATTCCGGCTCGACGCCCGAGAGGGCGAACGCGCGAAACGTCGCCAGCGGCTCCAGGCCGAGCGCTTCGGCCCGCTCGCGGCTCATCAGCACGGCGGCGGCTGCGCCGTCCGACGTCTGTGACGCATTGCCGGCCGTCACGGTGCCGGCAAGGCTGAACGCAGGCCTCAGCTTCGCGAGGCCTTCCATCGACGTGTTCGGCCGGACGCCTTCGTCCGTATCGAATACGAACTTCCGCTCGAACGCCCGCCCGCGTTCGTCGATGCCTTTGACGCTCGTGCCCACCGGCACGATCTCGTCTTTGAAGCGGCCCGCCTGCACGGCGGCGGCGGCCCGCCGGTGGCTGCGCACCGCGAAGCAGTCCTGGTCTTCGCGGGAGATGCCGAAGCGGCTGGCGACCGCTTCGGCCGTATGACCCATGCCCATATACACCTCGGGCATGTCGGTCGCAAGCCGCGGATGCGGCGAGAGCTTGAAGCCCGTCATCGGGACGTGGCTCATGCTCTCAACGCCTCCGGCGACGATCGCCTCTGCATGGCCCAGCATAATGCGCTCCACCGCATAGGCGATCGCCTGCAGCCCGGAGGCGCAAAACCGGTTGACCGTGATCGCCGGCACGGTCACGGGAAAGCCCGCGTACAGCGACATCGCGCGGGCGAAGTTCAGCCCCTGCTCGCCTTCGGGCATCGCGCACCCGATGATCACATCTTCGACGTCCTCTTTGGCAAGCCCCGGTGCCCGCCGGACAGCTTCCTCCAGCACGGCTTTGCCGAGATCTTCCGCCCGCGTCTGGGCCAGACTGCCTTTCTTCGCGCGGCCGACCGCCGTGCGCGTGATCGATACGATAACTGCTTCCTTCATCGGCTTCACCTCACAGCTTGATAGGAATAGGAATCCATAGCTTCAATTGCGCAGCGGCTTGCCTTTAGCGAGCATATACTGCATGCGCTGCTGCGTCTTCGGTTCGCCGCAGAGGCTGAGGAACGCCTCGCGTTCCAAATCGAGCATGTACTGCTCGCTGACCGCCGTCCCGGCCGGCACGTGGCCGCCTGTCAGCACATGGGCAAGCTTGCCGGCGATCAATTGGTCGTGCTCGCTGATGTATCCTCCCTGATGCATGCCGCTCACGGCAACTTGCAGGACGGCTTTACCGTTCTCGCCGACGACGCGGATCGGCTCCGGCTGCTGCAGCTCGTAGCCGGCCTGCTCCATGCGGAGTACCGCCTGCTTCGCTTCGTAAATCCGGTGATCGGCGTTGACGACGACCGTATCTTGAGGCCGCAAATAGCCGATTCGCCGCACGTCGTGCCCGCTCGCCGACACTTTGGCCATCGCGATCGTCTCAAACACGCTATTGACGAACGGCTGCAGGTCGACCTCCGGATTGTCGGTCAGCCGGCTGATGCACAGCGCCATCTCTTTGCAGCCGCCGCCTGCCGGGATAAGGCCGACGCCCGTTTCAACGAGCCCGAAATACGTCTCCGCGGAGAAGACGATTTGATCGGCCGGCAGGCATACCTCCACGCCGCCTCCTAGCGTCATGCTATGAGGCGCCGCCACTACAGGCTTTTCAAGCCCTTTGAGCTTCGTCATCGTGTTTTGGAACAAGCGGATAATGCCGTCCACTTCATCCCACTCTTCATCCTGGGCCTCCATCAGAAGCAGCATGAGGTTGGCCCCGACGCAAAAATGTTTGCCTTCGTTCGCGATGACCAGTCCGCGCCAGTTGCGGCGCACTTCGTCTACGCTCTGCGAAATCATCGACAAAATGTCCGCGCCGATCGCATTGTTCGGCGAATGGAACTCGAGACACGCGACGTCGTCCCCGATGTCGATCAAGCTCGCTCCGCTGTTCGAGCGGACCGTTTTGTTTTGCCGCTTGAGCGCCTGCAGCGAAATGTTTTCCGGCCTCGTCTCCAGGCCCCGGTACTCGTTGTGCCAGTAATAAAAAGTGCTTCCGCTGCGTTTTTGGTAAAAACTGTCATATCCTGCCGCAATCCAGTCCTTTACCCAAGCCGGAACCGCGTCTCCTTCCGATTCCATACGCTCTACGGAACTCGCCAGCCCGATGGCGTCCCACGTTTCAAAAGGGCCGAGCTCCCAATTAAAGCCCCATTTGAGCGCCCGATCCACCTCAGCAATCGAATCGGCGATTTCGTCCAGCTTCTCCGCCGAGTACAGCAGCACCGGCTTCAGCAGCCGCCATGCCAACTCGGAATACCGGTCCTTCCCGTTTAGCAGCGCTTGCAATTTGGCCTCGGCCCCTTTGGCCTGCTTCGCCGCTTCCAGCGAGGGCGAGCTTATTTGGCGGCTGGGAGCGTATTCCATCGTCTGCAGGTTCAACGCCAAAATCTCCTTGCCCCCGTCGCCGGCCACTTTTTTATAAAAGCCTTGCCCCCGCTTCTCTCCGAGCCAGCCTTTGGCGACCATCCCGCGAATCGCTTCGGGGGTGCCAAACACCTCTTTTTCCTCCGCGTCAGCCGCATGCCGGAACACATTGTCCGCCACATGGACAAAAGTGTCGAGCCCGACCAGATCGAGCGTCCTCAGCGACGCGCTTTTCGGCCGGCCCATGGCGGGACCGCTCACCGCATCGACTTCTTCCACGGAATAGCCTTTGCTCAGCATTTCGCGCAGTGTGACCAGCAGTCCGTACGTGCCGATCCGGTTGGCAATAAAATTCGGCGTATCTTTCGCCTGCACGACGCCTTTGCCCAGTTTCTTTTCGCCGAATGCCGCCATGAATGCCACGATCGCCGGGTCGGTGCGCTCGCCCGGAATGATTTCGAGCAGCTTCATATAGCGTGGCGGATTGAAAAAATGCGTGCCCAAAAAATGCTTTTTAAACGCGTCGCTGCAGTGTTCGGCCATTTCGCGAATGGAAATGCCGGACGTATTGGAGCTCACGATCGTCCCCGGCGTCCACAGCGCTTCGATACGGCCGAGCAGCTGCTGCTTGATGGGCAAGCTTTCCACGACCGCTTCGATAATCCAATCCACAGCGCCGAGCTTTGGCAAATCGTCTTCGATATTGCCCTGCGTAATTTTTGCGGCAAACGCTTCGCTGAAAAGCGGGGCCGGGTTCGTCTTTTTCAGCTTTTCAACGGCGTTCAGAGCGAGCCGGTTTCTTACTTTGGGATCGTCCGGCGCAAGTCCTGCCGCCTCTTCCTCGGGGAGCAGGCTTGCGGGCACGACATCAAGCAGCAGTACGGGGATGCCGACATTGGCTAAATGAGCGGCGATACCGGAGCCCATCACTCCGGAACCGATAACTGCGGCTGTGCGGATTTTGGTCATAGCGGATAACCTCCTGGGCGTTGTGCTTCGGCCTCGCTTGCAGCGCTTGGCATAAAGCCGAATGCTCATCACAATGATTTTATGCCGTTCCGAATACGGACATTTCCAAAATTTCTGCAATATCGCGCGTTTGTACCCGTTCTTCGATCTCCTTCAGCTTCGTTCCGTCTTCCATCATCGTCAAACAGTACGGGCACGCCGAACCGATCACCGTCGGATTTACGGCCAGCAGTTGCTCGATTCGCGCCAGATTGACGCGCGTGCCTGCGCTCTCCTCCATCCACATCATGCCGCCGCCGGCGCCGCAGCACATGCTGTTTGCGCGCGAGCGCGGCTGCTCGACAAGCCGGACGCCGGGGATCGCTCCAAGCACGCTGCGCGGTTCCTCGTACACTTCGTTATAGCGTCCGAGATAGCAGGAATCGTGATACACAATTCGCTCCCGCACCTCGTGGCGGGGCCGCAGCCGTCCCTCTTTTACCCATAAGGCAAGCAGCTCCGTGTGGTGGTAAACTTCCGCCTGCAGACCGAAGTCCGGATACTCGTTTTTAAACGTATGATACGTGTGCGGGCAGGCCGTGACGATTTTCGTCACATTGTATTTTTGAAAAACCGCGATATTGTCGGCGCACAGCTGCTGAAACAAAAATTCATTGCCCATTCTGCGCGGCGTGTCGCCGGAGTTTTTCTCCTCGCTGCCCAAAATCGCGAAAGAAACGCCGGCTTCGTTCATCAGCCTGACGAAAGCGCGGATCACCTTGCGGCTGCGGTTGTCGTACGAACCCATCGAGCCCACGAAGAGCAAGTATTCGAAATCCGGGTTCTCTTTGACCGTGCGGATGCGAAGCTCGCCGTCCGGGTCGGCCTCCTTCACCCACTTGGCCCGGTCGCTCCTGCTGATGCCCCATGGATTGCCCTGCCTCTCGATATTAAGCAAAGCGCGCTGGCCATCGTGCGGCATGCTGCCCTGCGTAAGGACGAGATGCCTGCGCATATCGACGATTTTGTCCACGTGCTCGTTGCCGACCGGGCATTGGTCCTCGCAATTGCGGCATGTCGTGCAGGCCCACAGCTCCTCCTCCGTGATGACGCCGCCGATCAGCTCGGTCGCAAGCGGGTTCGGATCGCCGCCCCCGGCAAAAGCGAACGCCGGAACCCACGGCGATTTGGAGGTGACCGCTGCGCCTTTTACCGTTAAATGATCGCGCAGCTTGGTGATCAGATGCATCGGCGACAGCATTTTGCCCGTCGTATGAGCCGGACAGACGCTCGTGCAGCGGCCGCACTCCACACAGGCGTACAAATCGAGCATCTGCTTTTGCGTAAAATCTTCGACCTTCCCGGCGCCGAACGATTCCGCTTGCTCATCTTCCAGATCGAGCGTGCTCAGCTTCCCAGTCGGCCCCGTGCGGCGCAGCAAAATGTTGACCGGCGCCGTTATCATATGGAAATGTTTGGACTGAGGCACATAAACCAGAAAAGACAAAAGAATCAGCAAATGAACCCACCAGCCCGCATAAAAAGCCGCCGCTGCCGCAGATCGGGACATCCCGCCGAAAACGCCCGCAAGGAGCGACGAAATCGGCGCGAGCGCAGAGGGTTCCAATCCTTCCCGCAGCCGTTCGAAGCCCATCGTGAAGAGCACCGACAGCATCAAAAAGAAGATGAAAAACAGTACGGCGCTCGGTTTCCAGCCCCTTTTGAGCCGCTGCAGCTTTTCGACGTAACGCCTGTAAGCCGCATAGCCGATAGCCAGCACGATGAGCGCCGCCGTCAACTCCTGAACGAAACCGAACCATGCGTACCCGGGAATCGGCAGCCCTTTTCCGATCAGCCCTTTCACAATCAGGTCCAGCGCCCCCAGCTGCAAAATAAGAAAGCCGTAAAAAATGACGATGTGCATCACCCCGCTCCGGCGGTCTTTCAGCAGCTTCGTCTGCCCGAATACCTGGACCGCGAATTCGCGCAGCCGCTCCTTCACCTCCCTGTTCAAATTCACCGGCTTTCCGAGACGAATGTACAAATAGCGGCGATATACAGCCAAGCCGAACAAATAAACCGCATATCCGGCCACCGCAACAAACAGCGCAAACTGAACGAACGTACCGTTCACATCGATCACCCTCCCGGAAACCAACTTTTTTCAAAACACAGCATCGGACAACGCAAAAAAGCAACATTCACCCGCTATGGCAACCATACGTGAACAATGCTTCATAGATGCTGCGACCTGTGCGTGAGCTCCGGCTTGCTGCGTTTTCCGTAAACCATTCATTGACAGGGGGTCAGCCTTATTTTATGATGAAATTGCCAAATGAATGAGTATTCATTCAGAAATATTTGTATTCTACACCGGGGTGATCCGATTGACAAGCGGCAAAAAGCCTGATAAATATTACGCGATTCTCGAAGGCGCCCTCCGGGTTTTTGCTGAACACGGCTTCCACCGTTCGCAAGTATCGCGGATAGCCAAAGAAGCTGGCGTTGCGGACGGCACCATCTATTTGTACTTCAAGCGCAAGGAGGATATTTTGACCGGCTTGTTCCGGGAAAAGCTCGGCGAGCTTGTTGAAAAGTTCAACAGCGGACTCGACGAGCGCATGAGCGCCAAAGAAGCGCTGTACAAAGTGTGCGAGATCCACTTTTCGGAGTTGGAAGCCAATCTCCCACTCGCCTACGTTACCCAAATTGAGCTGCGGCAAAGCGACCTGGAGCTGCGCAAAGAAATCGGCACCGCCGTCAAGCCATATATTGTTCTGATCGAAAATATACTGGAAAAAGGCAAGCAAGACGGCAACTTCCGCGCCGATCTGGACGTCAAGCTCGTCAGGCTCCTCCTGTTCGGAGCGATGGACGAAGTCGTCACCTCCTGGCTCATCTCCGGGCAAAAGTACCGTTTATCCGCGCAGGTGAAGGGCACGATCGATTTTTTCATGAAAGGCGTCGAAAGCTAGCACTCTCTACATGTATATTCGGAAAGGAGCTTGGCTATGGACATTTTTGTACTGCTGAAGCAAACGTTCGATACGGAGGAAAAAATCGCCGTCGAAGGCGGAGCGATTGTGGAGGAAGGCGTTAAATTTGTCATTAACCCATACGACGAATATGCCGTCGAGCAAGCGATACGGATCCGCGACGGTCTCGGAGGCAAAGTGACTCTGCTCTCCGTCGGTCCCGAACGGACGGCGGAAGCGCTGCGGACTGCGCTCGCGATGGGGGCGGACGAGGCCGTGCTGATTGCAGACAGCCGCATTAGCGGGGATGAATACGAAGTTGCCGAAATTTTGGCCGCTTATTTGAAGACGCAGCCTGTCGACCTGATTCTCGGCGGCAATTTTTCCGTCGACAACGGTTCCGGCCAGGTGGCGGTTCGGCTGGCCGCCCTGCTCGGCCTCCCGCATGCAGGAGCCGTAACGAAGCTGGACATCGCGGGCGGCATTGCTGCCGCGCAGCGCGACGCCGAGGGCGACACCGAGGTGATCGAAGTCCCGCTCCCCGCCCTTTTCACTGCTCAGCAGGGCTTGAACGAGCCTCGTTACCCTTCTCTTCCCGGCATCATGAAAGCCAAGAAAAAGCCGTTCCGGCAGCTCACTCTTGACGATATCGGCGCTGCCGGGACCGCCGCCCGTACGGTTCGCGTCGGGCTCGCGCTCCCGCCGCAGCGCAAGGCGGGCCGGATTTTGCAAGGCGACATTCAGCAGCAGGCCGCCGAACTCGCGCTGGCTCTGCGGAGCGAGTCCAAAGTTATCTGAAAAAAGGATACCGAAGGAGGATGTTTGCATGGCACAACCATTTCTCGTTGTTGCGGAAGCCCGCGGTGGCAAGCTTCGCCAAGTATCGCTCGAAACGCTGCGCGCGGCCCGGCTGTCCGCGGAGGCGGACGACCGCATAGCGGCTGCGCTCATTGGCGGTCCCGGCAGCAAAGCGCATGCCGGGCAATTGGCGGCCTGCGGCGCCGATGCCGTCTACGCCGTTGAGCACCCGGATTTGGACGCGTACAATCCGGAAGCTTATTTGGCCGCCCTGCTTGAAGTCGTACGGACCGCAGGGGCGAAAGCCGTTTTCTTCGGCCACACGGCCGTCGGCCGGGATTTGGCCCCGCTCGCGGCCGCGAAGCTGCAAGCCGGCCAGCTCTCGGACGTTACCGCCATCGAGCGCGGCACGGATGGTGTCGTCTTTACCCGCCCGCTTTACGCAGGCAAAGCCGTCGAAAAGAAAGCGTTTGCCGATCCGGATGGAACGTGGATCGTGACGATCCGGCCGAACAACATCGCAGCCCCGGAGCCTGACGCTTCGCGTCAAGCCGCCGTCATCGATGTTGCCTATCCCGCTCCCTCCCTGCGCGCCGTCGTCAGGGAGGTCGTCCGTAAAACGTCCGGCGCCATCGATTTGGCGGAAGCCAAAATCGTCGTCTCCGGCGGACGGGGCGTGCGCAGCGAAGATGGCTTCAAGCCGCTCGAAGAGCTGGCTGCCGGCCTCGGCGGCGCTGTCGGGGCTTCCCGCGGAGCGTGCGACGCGGGGTACTGCGACTACGCGATGCAGATCGGCCAGACCGGCAAGGTCGTGACGCCGGTCCTCTACATCGCGTGCGGCATCAGCGGCGCCATCCAGCATTTGGCGGGGATGAGCGGATCGCGCGTCATCGTCGCGATCAACAAGGACCCGGAGGCGCCGATCTTCAAAGTCGCCGACTACGGCATCGTCGGCGATCTGTTCGAGGTCGTGCCGCTGCTGACCGCGGAGTTCCGCAAGCTGCTGCCGTAGGTGATGCCGGCCCGGTTCCCCCGCTGCTGCAAATGCTAAAATGGAGCCGGGCGGCTCATTTTCTCCTGCTGCATGCACCGCGTGGACGTCACCTCAGATTCACTGCACAAAGCGCAGGCTGTGCCCCCACGTCAATGTCGATAGCCGCGATCTGCCTGGCGGTGCGAAGAAAACCTGCAAAAATACATGAATTTGCGTCCTTGATCGCTGTCCACGAACAATTCCTGCAAAAGTATAGGCTTTTCACCGAACGCATAGACTCATACTTACTTTCAGCGAAAATTCCTGCACTTTTGCAGGTTTTTCGCCAAAACAAGCCATTTCAGGAAGAAAAACCTGCACTTTCGCAGGTTTTCTCCCTAGTAAGCTGATATTTGCCCAATCGTGCAGTTCCACGACCTACGGGAGAGGCGCATCACAAGTAATACGCCGTGTTTCCATTTCTGTTTAGCCACTCTTCCTGAAGAAGACCCATGATCACCTGATCCCTGAAGCCATTCATCGTCCACAAGGCTTTACGCCGTACACCCTCAACATTGAAGCCTACTTTTTCGTAACACCGAATCGCTCGTTTGTTATCAGCAAACGTGTCAATGTCAATACGGTTTAGGTTATAGCGCGCAAATAGAATCTTTACAAATTCCGACAATGCAGCCGTCCCGTACCCTTTGCCCCAATAGCGGCGGTCACCGATCAGCATGCCAATTGTTGCCCTTCGCGCTAACCGATCCATATTGTTGAAGGAAATCTGGCCAATTACTATAGGCTCCTCTTGAGCATCCTCTTGTACCTCAATCACAAAAGCGCGCTGCGTATCTTGGGGTGACTGTTTTCTGACCTCTTCAACTAACTGCTCTCGTGCAGGAATCGCATTGCCAAACCCTCCTGCCGCCCAGAACATCACTTCTTCATCCAACTTAAACTTATAGATCGTATCCACATCGCGGAGTTCAACCGGTCGAATATTAACCATAAATTAGGCCCCTCTCATAAATTTAATAATTTTATGTTAGATGATTCCAGATAGCTAATCAAGTAGAATGAAGCATCATCCATCAGGCCCTCTGCGGACTGGATGATGTTGATGCAGCACGCAACCAAGCCGGGAGCTGCCTTGCAGCGATTCTATCCGTCGCCGAATCGCCGACGCTGATTTTACTCTTTCACCCACACGACCGAATAGCGCCAAAACAAGTGAAGCTTGAATCGATGGGAAGGCAGATGGGCATCGTACAGCTTTTTAAGCTCATGCGAAGTCATTTACACGTCATTCGCGCGGTGCTCTTGCCAGGCCAACTTCTCGGCTTCCGTCTGCCACGCTTTTTTCCGCCACAAATGCAATCGGCTGTACAGCGCTGCCCACAGGTTGGCGAGCTGTTCCCATCTGCTCTGCTCATACAGATCCAGAATGGCGAGCGCGCCGCCCGGGCGAAGCGCTTTTTTCAGCTTGGGCAGCAGCAGGCCGAGATCCAGGTGGTGGAAAACGGCAAGCGAAGCGATGAAATCGAGCGATCGTTCCTTTAACGGCAGTTCCATAATATCGGCGTTCCGCAGCCGATATCCAGTGCGTGCCCGCAATTGCGAGGAATGTACTGCGCCAAAAACCGGTGATCGTGCGAGTTGTGATTCCATTTCTCCCGCTCCACGCCTGCAAGCTTGGCCGGTCTGCCGCGGCTGGGAGACATATGTATAAAAATTCGGTATTTTGTGCGGAAGTCCAGCGGCCCATTTCCCGTATTCGGGCAAATTCCGCCGTTTTGGCCGATTAAGCTGCCATGGAACAATGGAAAAATGCCGGCATTTTGGCTGGGAGCCGAACTCTGTTTTTCTCGCTGTAGCTACGTTTTTCTCGGATTCTCAAAAAGTCCCTAAAACCGTAAATTTAGACCCTAAAATGTGGTATTCTATATATGGGAGGTTGATATTGGTGAAAAAGGAAGATGCTATCATCCTGGCGTACCAAATCGCTACGCTTGATCGTCCTACGGAAGAAATCCTAGACGTTCTCGCCCGCTTGGAGTACGAGCGAGTGCTGGAGCTGCTGCTCATACTTCGGCAGTCTCCAAGAGAAGTCAAATCACCGGTCAATTTTCTTCGCCGGGCGATTGCCGAGGGCTGGACGGCGGAAACTATTCCGGAAAAACTGAATAGGAAGGAGCAAAACATATTGGTTAGAGGCTACGTTCGGCGCGGCGCGTCTCAAGAAGAGGCGGACGCTAGGGCGCTACAAAGCCAGCGGAGAATAATCAGCGGGGAATAGGGTGTACGAAAAGTCGGCTGCAGCTCGCCCGTGAGTATACTTTTTTCACTTCCGGATCTCGCTTGCGGTATACCTTATTGGCCCCGATCGGCACGAGCCGGTGAAATTCGGTTTCCGAAATTTGCCTATGAGAAAGTAAAAAAAATGAGAGTTGGTTATATGATGTTTGAAACGAAACCTGATGTCAAATATGTGTATGCGAATGCAGCTCGTAATGTTTTTATTGAGGAGCCTGCGGGGTTACCGTTAGAACCATCTGTTATGTTGAATTTTTATATGGGTCGAAACTCGTATTATCAAGGTGGCGCTGGGCAAATCTCTCCCAATGTTTTTATAGGTCGGTACTGTTCTATTGCTAGAAATGTTTGTTTAGGTGCTTCTCAGCATCCAATGGATCATCTAACTACTGGTATATTGAATATTGCTCAAAATGATGATGTTGAGATAAGCCCACAAGAAAAAGATACGGTTATTGGTTCGGATGTTTGGATTGGTTTGAATGCCATTATTATGAATGGCGTGAATATTGGTCATGGCGCCGTTATTGGTGCAGGTGCTGTTGTAACTAAGGATGTGCCGCCTTATGCGATTGTCGGGGGTGTTCCAGCGAAATTGATTAGATATCGTTTTGATTTGGAAACTCGCTTGGAATTGTTGGAGTCTGAATGGTGGGAATATGATAACGATGAATTGATTACATTGCCTAAAGATGATGTAAAAGCTTGTATTGAATATTTTAAAAGAAAAAGAAATTCCATAACGTGAAGGAAACTGAGAGGAGGAGATAGTTTTGGCAAGAACAACTAGTGCAGACAGAAGGCCAAGAATTGATATTAGCCATGGTGCAAAAGCTAGGCTGCGTGAGATACGGAAAGAACTACGATTCAGCATGGACACCGATGTGATTGCCTATTTGCTGGAAATGTATGAAGTGAAGAAAAACAGCATCACGCTTGCGCAGGACGAGGAAGTTCGGCGGCGAGCTGCCGAACTGAATGCTCAACAAATATTGTAGGATGAGGGAATATGTCATGTATGGAAAATTTTTAAATTGTCGATGTTCGGGGCTAACTCGGGGCTAAAGCCCAATCGGCGGCAGACACCGCATAAAAGACTGTCCCAAGATCATTGACCTTAGGACAGTCTTTTTCATAGGCCCGCCTATTCCAGTGTAAGCCATCTATCGTCCACCTCCCGAAATTAACGATAAAGGATCACGCGGCGTGAGAGTCAATATGTTTAAAACCCGGCATTCCAAAAAAATAGATGGCGTCCGTCCGCCACCTACAATTGCGCATATGATTCCAGCCATTGCAAAATGTCCCGCATCACTTCATCCCGGTTGATCTCGTTCAGCATCTCGTGGCGTCCGTCCGGATACAGCCTGCCGGTCACCTGCCGCAAGCCGAGCTCGCGGTACATGTCGAGCAGCCGCCGAACCCCTTTGCCGCAATCGCCGACCGGATCCCGATCCCCCGAAAAAACAAAAATCGGCAAATCTTTGCGGATTTGGACCAGCAGCTTCGGCTGATGAATGGTTTTGAGCCCTTTGAAAAAATCCCGGTAAAACCCGGCTGTAAAAACGGCGCCGCAGTAAGGATCGGCGATGTAAGCGTCGACTTCCAGCGGGTCCCGGCTGAGCCAATCCGCCGCTGTGCGGTTAGGCGCAAATTTTTTGTTATACGCTCCAAAAGTAAGCGCATGAATGATGCCGCTGCGATGATCGTCCCCTCTAAGCCAGGCTTCAACGGCCGCGATGGCCAGACCCGCTTCGAGAACCGGCCCCTGTTTGCCGTTCGACCCGGACAAAAGAACACCTTGCACCCGATCCGGATGCTCCGCCATGTAGGTTGCCATGTACAATTGCACGACAAACGATCCCATGCTGTGTCCCATGACGAACAGCGGCGAATCGCTATCGTAGCGGGAACGCACATATTCGGTAATTCCCGCCGTGTGCCATGCCATCCTGTGAAAGCTATTTTGCCCCAAAATGCCTACCCGATCCGGCAAACCGGCCGTTCGTCCATGGCCAATCTGATCATGGGCAAAAACCGCGTAACCATGCGCTGCCAAAACTTCGGCAAACCGCTTGTAGCGCCCTGCCGTTTCCGACATGCCGTGTACGATCTGCACGATGCCCTTAACACCGGACTCTTCCTCTGGAAGCCATTCGTATACGAAAATTTCCGTGTCCTCCGTGTCCAGCCAAATGAAATTCCGCTCCCGCATAGGCTCCTCCCGCCAAATTGTCGTTACTCTCAGTATAAAGGCTTCAAGCATACGAAAACAGCCCCCTTTCCAAAGAAAGAGAGCTGGCGGCAAGTCGTCATCGGGACGGATCGCGGTTCAGGTGTACAGGCAGGCGTCAGGCGTTCAGGCTTTGCTCTGCTTGACGGCTTTTACCGCTTGAAGCTGCTGCGCTTGAGATTCGAATCTTTTGCGTTCTGTCCGGTCAATCTGAGCGATTTTCCCGTCGTGAACTACAATTTGTACAGAGCCGTACTCCATCCCGTTAAGCATTTGTTTGATTCTGTCCACCCAAATATCATCCAGTTCCAAAGGTTTGGCCATCATGAATCCCTCCAACTATTAAATCGTCCAATCGTTCCATTCTTTTTTGCGTTTCTGTACAAAAGACAGCCAATCCGCTGTTTTCTCGAACAGCTCTTTGGTGGCGGAAGCAGTCGAGTACGTATGATCTGCATGATAAATAAGTTCGATGTCGCACTGGCCTTCTTTGCGGAGCCAGAACATTTTTTGATAAAGCGGGGCGTAGTCGACCGGAATCGTCTCGTCGGCCGTACCATGTATGACGAGCACGTCACCGTTGAACTTGCGAAGCTGCTCGAACGGCTGGTGCCGGGATAACGACTCGAAGAAACGGCTTGTCAGCATATAGCCATGATGATCGATCGAGCCTCCCTGCGGCAGTTTTTCATATTCGCTTTTGCCGACGATTCTTACGATATCGTTGTGCGGATGTGCGACGGCAGACCACAGCACGAGCGTTTTTACGCGATGATCTTTGGCTGCGGTCAACAGCGCGGCAGCTCCTCCGAGGCTGTGCCCCACGAGAATAACCCGGCTTAAATCCACGCAATCGATCGTAAGCGCATAATCGATAACGCTGCGGGTCTGATCGATCAGAACGTCAAGACCGCCGGCTCCGTAATCGCCTGTGCTTTCGCCGCAGCCTCCGTAATCAAACCGAAGAACGAGGTACCCCTTGGCGCTGAACTCACGAGCAGCTTTAACGAACAATCGATCTACCCCAATCCGGCTGCCGATGAAACCGTGGCAAATAATAATAAGCGGCCAGCGCTCGCAATCGGTTGTCGGAGCCCCCTGCGCAGTATGGGTCGGGTAATGCAGCGTCGCTGCCAATTCGGTATTGTCGCTCTGAATCGTGATCGTATGTTCCATGGGAAGACTTCCTTTCTTCGTGTCAAGTTGATCTGTTATGTTGAACCGGTGCGGATACTTCTTCTCCAGCTTCTAGGGTTTCCCGGTCAGATAAACGGTATCCGAACAAAAACGTCCTGTCCTGCCCCGCCCTTCCGCCCGCTGCACCGCTTTTGGAGTGTTAAAGTAAACGCTGTTCTTATCCAAGCCAACCCCTCTCGCGCTGCCATTAAAATAATTTTGAATAAAATGCCCAGCTGCCGCTGGAATTTACAAAATTACCGACATCATCTCCGGAGGTCCGGTGGATAATAATTAATAATTCCGATGTGTTTACTATGATTAATTTACATTTATATTAGCACCACCCCGAAGAGGTGTCAATGCTGTTTTTGGAATATTTTTCGCAGCTCCCTCTTGACGACAAAAAGCCGCCAGTCAGGCGGCTTTTTCCGAAGCTCGTCTTATTTTCCGTTACCGTCAATCAGGTTCCCCAAGCCTCCCAGAACGCTGCCCTCCTCTTTGCGCCCGAAAGGGCCGGAGGCCGCTACGATGCGATCAGCCAAACGGCTGAACGGCAGCGATTGGATCCAAACGCGTCCGGGACCTCTAAGCGTTGCGAAGAACAGCCCCTCGCCGCCGAACAGCGCCGTTTTCACGCCTCGCACCATTTCGATGTCGTAATCCAAATCTTGCGTCATAGCGACGAGACAGCCCGTATCCACGCGGATCATCTCCCCGTGGCGGAGCACTCTCTCGCAGATGGTGCCGCCGGCATGGACGAAGGCGAGGCCGTCGCCCTCAATCTTTTGCATGATGAAGCCCTCGCCACCGAAAAAACCCGCCCCCAGCTTGCGTTGGAACGCGATGCCGAGCGAAACTCCTTTTGCCGCGCAGAGAAAAGAATCCTTTTGACAGATCAGCTTGCCGTCCAGCTGCCGCAGGTCCATAGCCATGATTTTGCCGGGATACGGCGCCGCAAAGGCGACCTGCTCTCTGCCATCGTAGCTGCGGTTCGTAAAAATGGTCATGAACATGCTCTCGCCCGTTAAAAGACGCTTGCCTGCACGAACAGCTTGCCCATAAAGCCTTTATTATCGTTGCTTCCGTCGCCAAATATGGTTTCCATCTGTATGTTTTGATCCATCATCATCATGCTACCGGCTTCCGCAACGACGCTTTCCCCCGGATCAAGCTCGATTTCCACGTACTGCATTTCGTTCCCTAAAATCCGATAATCGATTTCGTGTGCGTTCATCAAATTACTCCACCTAAAATGTATACAAATTAGTATTGTATACGGCCTAAGGCAGCGAGAGTTTCATGAAGGCCGGAACTTCTTACAGCGGATTTCGTTCGGCTTTGCGCTTTTTCCTTGCTTCGTAGCGGGAGTGGGCGGTTTCGAACAGCCTCTTCTCCTCCTCGGTTTCCGGGATGACCGCGGGTACAGGGCAAGGCTGCCCTTGATCATCCAATGCGACGAATGTCAAGTACGAAGTTGCCGTCGTTTTCTTTTCTCCTGTCAGCAAATTTTCCGATTCCACTTTCACGTACACTTCCATGGAGCTGCGGTGCGTCCAGGTGACAAAAGCTTCCAGCTGAATCGCTTCGCCAAGCTTGACCGGGGCCAAAAAGTCCAGGCTGTCGCTGGAAGCCGTCACAACGGACCGGCGGGAATGGCGCATGCTGGCTATAGTTGCCACCTTGTCGATAAAATGCATGACGCGGCCGCCGAACATCGTATTGTGAAAGTTCGTATCGGCCGGAAAAATAATTTCGGTCATAATCGTGCGGGACAATCTGGCTGGTTTGGCTTCCAATGCAATTTCCTCCTGATGATAACTTGCCATGCCATGCTTGTGAAAAAGCCGAATTTACTCGTAATTCAGCTTCAATGCGGATGCCGCCTGCTTGGCGCGGCTTCTCGCTTCTTCGACCGTCTCGGCGCTGCTGAGCGCGACCGCCATGCGGCGTCCCGTTTTCGTCTCGGGCTTGCCGAATACGCGAACTTGCGTGTTCGGTACGGACAGCGCATCCTCCAGCCCGCTGATCGTGTAGGACACTTGCTCCCGGTCCGCTTTCAGCGTATAGCTCGCTCCCGGCGTCAAGAGCCGAATGCCGGTTATCGGCAGTCCGAGAATAGCTCTCGCATGCAACGCGAATTCCGTCAAATCCTGGGTCGCCATCGTCACCATGCCCGTATCGTGCGGCCGCGGGGAAACTTCACTGAAATAGACGCCGTCCTGCGAAAGGAACAGCTCGACCCCGTAGATACCGTAGCCCCCGAGCGCATCCGTAATCGTTTTGGCGATATGCCGGGCTTCGGCAATGTGCGCTTCGCTCATGGCATGAGGCTGCCACGATTCTATGTAGTCGCCGTCTTTTTGAATATGCCCGATCGGCTCGCAATACGTCGTTCCCGATACGGAACGGACCGTGAGCAGCGTAATTTCCGAATCAAAATGGATGAACTCCTCGATGATGACGCGGCCGTTCTTGGCGCGCCCGCCTTCCATCGCATAGTTCCAGGACTGCTCCGCGTCTTCCGGCTTCCGGCATACGCTTTGCCCTTTGCCGGAGGAGCTCATGATCGGCTTGATCACGCAAGGCGTTCCAATGCGCACCACAGCTTCTTTCAACTCCTCAAGCGTATCGGCGAACGCATATTTCGCGGTGCGCAGCTGCAGCGTTTCCGCCGCCAGACGGCGAATGCCCTCGCGGTCCATCGTCAGACGGGATGCCGTTGCGGTAGGGATGACGCGAAAGCCCTCCTTCTCCAGCTCGACGAGCACAGGCGTGGCAATCGCTTCGATTTCCGGCACGATCAAATCCGGGCGCTCCTGTTCAATCAAGCTTCTCAGCTGCTCGCCATCCAGCATGTCGATGACATGGCTGCGATGCGCGACTTGCATGGCTGGCGCGTTCGCATACCGGTCGACGGCAATCGTTTCGATCCCGAGCCGCTGCGCTTCAATGACGACCTCCTTGCCGAGCTCTCCGGAACCGAGCAGCATCATTTTTTTCGCGCGGGGGGTTAAAGGTGCTCCGTACATGAATCAAGTTCCTCCTGACTGCACTTTCGATCATTTTTACCTGTCTTATTGTAAAGGATTTGTTTATGAAAAGATAGATTTAAGCAGCAGTTTGCGCAGAACGGGGGCAAGCTGCTCCGGAAGTTCGCCAACGTTCGGCACGACGATGCTGCTGCGCCCGTAAATGTTGCGCATCGTCAACTGCTGCGTCTCATGAACCTGGCCGTTCGCAAGGAAGACGCTGATCACTTCCAGCCCCTGGCGGCGCGCTTGCAGAACGGCCTCACAGGTGTCGAGGATGCCCGCATCGTTGTAATTCGCTGCCGAAGGCTCGCCATCCGAGAACACCAGGAGCACGCGCTGCCGCTCAGGCCGCCGCAGCAGCCGCTCCGCCATGCGGCGGATCGCGAAGCCGTCGCGGTTGTCCTGCTGCGGCTCAAGCGCGAGCAGAGCCGCTCCGCTTCCGGGCGCGCAGGAGGAGCCGAAGTCGACCGCAACCTGGAACAGGTTGGGCGCTTCCTGCTCCGTGACGCGGTCCGCGTCCTCCCAGAATCCCACCACCTCGTGGGGGATTCGCAAAAACTTCAGGGTCTCGTGGAACATCACGAGCCCGAGCTTCGTTTCGTCCATTTTGTCGTACATGGACGCCGAGCAGTCGACGAGCAGCGCGAACGCTGCGTCGAGCTGCGGCACAGGCGCGCGCTTCTTGTAGAAGAGGCGCGGCGCCTCCTCGACCACGGCTCGCGTCAAGCGCTTGTCGAGCCGCCCGAACAGCCGATCGCCGCGCGGGGCGATCCGCTTCTGCTCCAGCGTGCGCCGTATCGCGCGCCGGAGCTTGTTCGCGAGCGGCGCCACACGCTCGCTCATGCGCCTGTAGGCGGCCTCCTGCTCCGCGGTAGGCCGCCCAGGCGCCAGCCACGTCGCCGTCGCGCGCACGCCGGCGACGACCTTCCCGTGCCCTGCGGCTGCGGGCA